>JABGVR010000034.1 GCA_018645985.1 Hellea sp.
CCTAGCTGGACAGAAGCAGAATATAAAAAGAAATTTGAAAGAACAATGACGTATATCCGTCAGGGTGATGCCTATCAAGTGAACTTAACATTTCCAATGAGGGCAACATTTAAAAGATCAGCTAGAACTCTTTATTCTGCATTTAGGTCGCGTCAAAAGGGTAGTTACGGGGGTATTATTTCTTTAACTGGTGGCCCCGAAATTATATCACATTCTCCTGAACTATTTTTTTCAAAATTTGGAAAAAAAATGACAATGCGTCCAATGAAGGGAACTCGGCCTCGTGCTAAAACTGCTGAAGCTGATAACAAATTGAAAAAAAATATGAAGCTTGATGAAAAATCTCAGGCTGAAAACTTAATGATTGTTGACTTATTACGTAATGACCTTTCCCGAATTTCTGACACGGGGTCAGTCAAAGTTCCTGAATTATTCAGTCTCGAGACCTACCCAACACTTCACCAAATGACATCACAAGTGACCTCAAAACTAAAAGATAGTCAAAATTTTATTGATATATTCAAGGGTTTATTTCCATGCGGATCAGTAACCGGCGCACCTAAAATCAGAGCCATGGAAATAATTAAAGAATTAGAAGAGTCTGACCGCGGCGCCTACTGTGGCAGCATTGGCTATATTGAACCTGAGGGTGCGGCCTGTTTTAATGTTGGCATTAGAACAATTATTTTAAAAGAAAGTAAATTGAGATACAATGTTGGAAGCGGCCTAGTTATGGACAGTGTTGCTTCAGATGAATACGCAGAATGCATATTAAAGGCAGATGTATTAAAAAAACAAAATAGCGAAATACTAGAAACTTTTTTATGGCAACCGGGAACAGGGATCAAAAACTTCAGTCAGCATAAAAAAAGGTTAATAAAAACAGCAAATGAGCTTAAGTACCCCTTTAAGGAGGTTCATTTTGAGAACGCAATCAAGAGTATAAAATCTGTAGATAAACCTCAGCGTGTAAGGCTTGCATTAAATAATCTGGGTGAGTTTAATATACAGCAAAGTGATTATGAACCATACCAAATTAATTCGGAAGTAACATTTTCTTTATCTAAATATCCGTTATCCGACAAAGTTCAGGTTACCAGGCATAAAGTTTCAGATCGTAACTTTTATGATGGAGAAAGAAATCGTATAAGACAACTTACAGATGCAGATGAAGTTATTTTTCTCAATAACAAAAATGAGATTTGTGAGGGTTCATATACATCTATTTTTATAAAGAAAAATGGGCTCCTGGTAACCCCGCCTCTGAGCTCAGGCTTGCTTCCCGGTATACTAAGAGCAGACCTATTGGAGAAAAAACAAGCTATTGAGGGAACACTAACTATAGCTGACATTATTGAAGCTGACGACATCTTTCTTGGCAATTCATTGCGGGGTCTTATGAAAGCCAAGCTTTTGCATATAAGCCCTTTATAATTTAAAAGAAATTATTCTAAATAAGCTTCTTTTATAGCTGTTATTTCTTCTTCACTAACATCAAGTTCTTCTCGTATATAATCATTCATATTTATTATCGTATTGAAGGAACTCTCAAGATAGGCCTCTTCAACTCCAAACATAGGTCGTATAGCTTCAGGGTCAATTTCACGACCATACCTAGCAGTAAACATCTTAGCAGCAGGCAATAAATAGCTGTCAATATCTACAGCTTTCATAGTTAGCATATAATCAGACATTTGTATGGCTTTATCTACACCTAAGCATCCGAGTATAATACTGCATAATGATCCAGTTCTATCCTTTCCAGCTGCACAGTGCACTAATACAGGCTGCCCAGTATTAGCCATATAACGTAATGTATCTCCGAAAATTTTTTTAAACCCTAGATCAAGTGGCCGTTGGCCATAAGATCTAATCATATAATCTCTAGCATCTTTTGGAGTATGCAATTCATCCTTCATAAAAGCTTCATGAGGAGCAATTGCTGCACGATTGTCTTCACTAATACTATTATAAAGCAATATTTGCGGGTTTTGTGTATCTGGCCAGTTTGTGGGTTGGCGGTCACGTTCAGTTTTATGCCGCAGATCAACAATTAAACCGACATCAAACTCTGCCAAACTTTTCTTATCAGTTTCAGTTGTATTGTTAAAATGAGCCGAACGAAAAAGCTTATTAGCCTTTACCATTTTACCTGTTTTATTCGCGTAACCACCAAAATCACGGAAATTGAAAATTTTTTCAAAACTCTTTATGCGGTCTTTCATGAAATTTCTATATCATATGGAAATTCTATTGAAACAAGAAAGGTAAACAAAAGCAATACTACTATTAAAACTAACTAATTAAACTTTCTAGTGGTTTACGTTTTTGCATATCTTCAAACTTACCCCAAACTCCATCATCACCATGCCATATACCCTCGGTGGCACCTTTAGAATATTCTGTTGCTCGTGCTTCAAAGAAATTAGCATGCTCCACACCATTCAATATTTCTGTTAGCCAGGGCAAGGGATGATGCTTGATACCATAAACCTTTGGTAGACCTAATTGTCCTAAGCGCCAATCAGCTATATAACGAATATACCTTTTAATATCTTCAGACGTCATGCCCTCCACAGGACCCATTTCAAAAGCTAAATCAATAAATTTATCTTCAAGCTTAACAACAGTCTTACAGCAATCAACAATGTCGTCCTTCACTGCTTGTGTTAGAGCTCCTGTTTCATTTGCAAAGGTATGGAACATTTTTATCATACCTTCACAGTGCAAACTTTCATCACGAATAGACCAAGTTACAATTTGACCCATACCCTTCATTTTATTAAGTCTTGGAAAGTTCATTAACATCGCAAATGAAGCAAACAATTGTAGACCCTCAGTAAAACCTCCAAAAACAGCCATTGAGGTTAAAATGTCTCTTTCACTGTTTACTCCGAATTTTCCTAGATAGTCATGCTTTGCCGCCATCTCTTCATATTCCATAAAAGCACCAAACTCTGAGTCAGGCATCCCAATGGTTTCTAGCAACAAGGCATAAGCTGCAACATGGATTGTTTCCATATTAGAGAAAGCAGCTAGCATCATTCTAACTTCTACTGGCTTAAAGAGTGGCATATAATTTTCCATGTAATTACCACCAACTTCTACATCAGACTGGGTAAAGAAACGAAAAATCTGTGTTAACAAGTTTCTTTCATTATCATTTAGATTCGTAGCCCAATCCTTACAATCCTCGCCTAACGGTACTTCTTCGGGCATCCAGTGCACTTGTTGCTGTTTTTTCCAAAACTCGTAGGCCCACGGATAACGAAAAGGCTTATAACTATGACTAGGGATTAATAGTCCTGATTTTGAATTTGTTATAAAGTCTAGTTTTCCCATCTTATTTCCTCTTGAAGCCCAATTCGGCAAACTAATTAGTAATTTTACAAATTAAACCACATATAGGTTACTGATTTGCTAACGTAACAATATGTAGTGTCTAAATTTGTGCAAGTGATTTTTTTAAAATTATTGATTTTTTCTTGAAATCTTAATCACTCAATACCTTCTAGGTCTATTTTTTTTATTTCCATACCTCATTCTACCCAAAACTTCAGCAAAGTTTGGTATAGTTTTTAACTTTTCAATAACTTTGAACTTAGACTTCTCAAAACTCATGACATTCGAGATCCGTGCATCAAGAAATAACTTTGTTTTCTCTTTATTTTGATCACTATCACCAATCCAAACCGTTATTGTTGAACCAAGAACTCCCGCGAGTATAGTTCTTTTAGTGTAGTAATTATAATCAGTACTTTTATCACCTATTGCCCTCCATATTGAGTCTGCAAATGACCATAAATAACTCGGGCCTTGTACAGCTGCATCAGGAAGAGAGAGTCTATTGACAGCACGCCGCATAGCTTCCTCATGTGGCCCTATGGCTTCTAAAACTGATAAAACACCAAATGTCACCTTTTCCCTAATTTTCATTTCTGGTTTATTCAGAGCCTCTATATTCGACTCAATAAACTCATTAATCTGCTCATGCCAAAATCGTATTACTTCAAGTGCTCCTTCTGGAAAATATAACTCTTCAGATCCTTTGGGTAAATTTATTGACTTGATAGATGCACGAAGGCTTTTCTGAGTCCACCCATCGAAAACGACATGTGGCAGCATGGCTTGAAGAATATCTAATCTAACTTTTTTACTCATGTTTACCATAATGAGCATCTATAATAGAATTAAATTAAAATGTCTTGCGACGTAATATCTTATTCTTAATCCAGTTAAGAGAACCCTTCACACCAGAACCCGAAAGAACACCAAATCGGAAAATCCTTTCAGCTAAAAGGATAACACCAAAGGCAGTTAGTGCTAAAATAGAAGAAGACAGTAGTAATTCCCACAATGGTGGATCAGAGGGTAAACGTATAATAGCTGCGAAAGGAGCAGAAAGCGGAAACCAGCTTAAAAAGGCCAATAATGAGCTATCAGGTGAGTCTAAACCCAATGGAATAATAAACATGCAAGCCGTAAGTAACAGAGTAACGGGTGTGGTAAGAGTTTGTGCGTCTTGCATGGACTCGGCCAATGCACCCATAGCGATGAAAAAGGCTCCATAGAATACATAACCCAAAACAAGGAATATAATAAAAAAAGATACCATCTTCAAAGTAAATGTTTTCTGAATAGCTTCACTTACATTTGGTCCCCCAAGTCCCAAAAGAATTGACGAAAAAATTCCGACTAACCCCAATATTACGTATGGTAACATTGATGTAAAAGTTAGCGCTGCAACACCCAAAAGTTTCCCTAAAATAATTTCAGAAAACCTGGCTGAAGCAAGCATCATTTCCATGAGTTTATTGAGTTTTTCCTCTAGCATGGATGTTAAAAGCATATAGGAGCCTGAAAAAATTGTAAGCCAGAGAATAATGGATAGGACTGCTGAAAATATAAAAGGTAACCTATCGGCGCCCGTTATGGCTTGGTCATTCAAATCACCTGTTTCAATTTTAGAGGGGTCAAAAATATTTGCTTTCAATGATTTGTTTTTTAACCTCTGGTAATCTTCTAAGGATAACCCCGCAGATCCTAAGTAATCATTTTGGGCCTTAGTAGAGAAAAAATCATCCACAATATTTATAACAGGAGGGTTATTAAAGTTGGTTGACCAATAATCAGTGATTAATTCTGGATTATTATAGATATGCAGAAACCCGCTAAGCTTAACTTTCTTACCATCAAGAACTAAATCTTTTTTTCCGCTTACATATTCTTTTAGTTCTTGAAGGTTATTTGAAGGAGGATCAACGAAAATGGTCTTACCCATCAATTTATTATAATTTGTATTGCTGGGAAAAATCTCGTTAAGGTATTCGGTTCCTGCTTTAAAATCCTTCGTGGTAACAATGGTTTCAAGTTCAACCATTTGTTCATCAGATAACATTGGTTTCATAGCAGCTAGGAAATTTTCTCTATTATCTCTTTGGTGAGCAGCAATTATTTTTTCTTTATAGTCACCCGTTTCATCATAAATAGCTTCATATCTCACTGGGGAGAGATCAATATCAGATATCATTATTAAAGCAGTAATACCTCCTATTATTACAGGCATAAAAAATGAAAGCCAAAACCCCCAAGTTTTTATGTAACCAAAGTAATCACGCTTTGCTATTAATAGAGTTCTACGAATATTTACATTGAAAATACTCATGAGTTAAAATCCGCATCAGTAAGTTTATCAGTTCCCACCATAGCCACAAAAGCTTCGTGGAGTGATGCCTTTATAGGCTCAAAACGGCTTAGTTCTATTTTTTTTGCAACACATCGCTCTAATACATCCTGATTTTGAGCATGATCATTGAGAATTAAATCATAAGCACCATCTGAACGCCTTTCTAAAAATTTAGTTAGACCAGAAAGTGTCTCAACAAATTTATTCGACTTTGCACCAATCACTATTCGTCGAGGGGCCTTAGACAATGCCTCCTTAGTTGTGCCATCAAATATTTTTCGCCCGCCTGCCATCAATATTATGCGATCACATAATCTTTCAGCATGTTCCATTACATGAGTAGAAAAAATGACTGTGCTATCCCTCTTGGCTATTTCTTTAACTATTTTTTCGAGTACTTGCTGATTTACAGGGTCTAGACCTGAAAAAGGTTCATCTAATATATAAAATTCAGGATTGTGAGCCATAACAGATAAAAGCTGCACTTTTTGCGCCATACCTTTTGACATATCTTTATTCTTTTTTTTCTTCGCATCGGAGAGGCCATATTTCTCAAGCAGCATGTCTGCAGTTTTATAAGCCTCTTTACGCTTAATCCCGTTCAATTGCGCCATGAGTGCAATACTATCGATAGCAGTTTGCTTTTTATATAGCCCCCTTTCTTCAGGTAAGAAGCCAATCTTACCGAATGTAGTTTCAGAACCCGGAGTTTCCCCTAAAGTTTTAATACTTCCTAAGTCAGGTTTAATTAAGCCAAGAGCCATTCTGAGTGTAGTTGTTTTTCCTGCTCCATTAGGTCCAAGAAAACCAATTATCTCGCCTGGATTTATAGTAAAACTCAAATCCTCAACAGCTAATTTACCACCAAATCTCTTGGTTACTTTATCAATGTGCAAGGGCGCTTTAAACATAATACAGACTGTTTTGAATAAGTTTTATTAAATAGTAATATCGCACTTAAACAAAATTATAACGACTTAATAACCTCTTCAACAAGTTTTTTAGCGTCTGATAACAGCATCATAGTTTTATCCTCATAGAATAAATCATTATCGATACCTGCGTAACCTGGCGATAGTGAACGTTTAACAAACAAAACTGTGGAGGCCTTATCAACATCCAGAATAGGCATTCCCGCAATTGGACTTGATGGATCAGTTTTAGCGGCAGGGTTTGTAACATCATTTGCACCAATTACAAAAGCAACATCAGCATTTGAAAACTCCGAGTTTATATCCTCTAATTCAAAAACTTCATCATAAGGGACATTTGCCTCAGCTAATAAAACATTCATATGCCCTGGCATTCTTCCAGCGACTGGATGGATTGCATAGACAACATCAACCCCCTCTTCTTTTAACTTATCAGCCATTTCACGCACGGCATGCTGTGCCTGAGCAACTGCTAGCCCATACCCTGGTACAATAATAACTTTTGACGCATTTTTCATAATGAACGCCGCATCCTCAGCAGATCCACGTTTGACAGGTCTTTGCTCTTTATCTCCAGCAGAAGCACTTGCGCCATCAGCCCCAAAGCCACCTAAAATAACAGATATAAAGCTTCTATTCATCGCCTTACACATTATATATGATAAGATTGCGCCTGAGGAACCAACAAGTGCGCCAGTTATAATCAGTGCTAAGTTACCCAAAGTGAAACCCAAAGCAGCTGCTGCCCAACCTGAATATGAGTTCAGCATTGAAACAACCACTGGCATATCCGCACCGCCGATAGGAATAATTAATAAAAAGCCGATTACAAAAGTTAAGGCTAATAACACCCAGATATAGCTTGGGTTACTACCACCAGTCTTCATAAGCATTACGACGGTAGCAACAATACAAACTAGTAGGGCACCATTAATGAAATGCCTAAAAGGAAGTAAAATTGGAGCGCCAGACATATTACCATTCAACTTAGCAAAAGCGATAACAGAACCTGAAAAGGTAATTGCACCGATAGCGGCACCCAAGCCTAACTCTAAAAGACTTGCCGGTTTTATACCATCATCTGATAGTATACCGAAACTTTCCGGACTGAAGAAAGCAGCTATAGCGACTAACACAGCAGCCAAGCCAACTAATGAATGAAAAGCAGCAACGAGCTGGGGCATATCCGTCATTGGTATTTTTTTCGCAATAACCGCACCTAATAAGCCGCCAATAGCCATTGCAGTAAAAGCAAAAAGTAAGCTTTGACCCCAAAGTCCTGCTGATAATGCGGTTGTTATAATTGCAATAGCAATACCAAGCATTCCAAAAATATTACCCTTTCTGGAAGATTCAGGAGATGATAAACCCCGCAAGGCGAGTATGAAAAGCACAGCAGATACCGTGTAAAGTATCGCGGCTACATCAAAAGAAATAGAAATACGCATGATTATTTACTCTTTTTCTTATACATTGCGAGCATTCTTTGTGTCACAAGAAAGCCTCCAAAAATATTGATTGCACATAATAATACGGCCAAAGATCCTGTCCATGTAGATATAGATGAACCACCATCTATACCTGCAACCACTGCGATAAGAGCTCCGACTATTATGACTGATGAGATAGCATTAGTCACTGCCATTAGGGGTGTATGAAGAGCAGGTGTTACAGACCAAACTACATAATAACCTACGGCTATTGCTAATACAAAAATTGTTAATTGAAAGATTATTGGGGAAACAGCTATGCCTCCTGCAGCAATAGTAGATATTATCATAATTTAACCTTTCAATCTTTCATGGATTACTTTCCCATCGCGTGTCAAAGCGCAGCCTTGTATTATTTCATCATTCCAATCTGGCGCATAAGATCCGTCCTCAGCGGTGACTAGAGGAATAAAGTTCTTTAAATTTTTGGCAAACATTGCTGAAGCATCTGATGCTAAACGGCTGGGCCAATTCAAAAGCCCAACTATTTTAACACCATTTTTGGTTTCAACAATTTTTCCTGGAACTGCTCCCTCAACGTTACCACCGCGCTCAGCTGCTAAATCCACTAAAACAGACCCAGGCCTCATATTGGCGATCATTGATTTAGTTACCAAAATAGGGGCTGCTCTTCCCGGTATGAGTGCTGTTGTTATAACAATATCCTGTTTAGCTATGTGACTAGCAGTCAGCTCAGCTTGTAATTTTTGATATTCAGACGACATCTGCTTGGCGTAGCCACCAGCTGTTTCTGCTTCTTTAAACTCTTCATTTTCAACAGCAATAAATTTTGCTCCAAGAGAAGCTACTTGCTCTTTAGTTGCAGGCCTTACATCCGTTGCAGTCGTAACAGCCCCCAATCTTCTGGATGTTGCTATAGCCTGTAATCCAGCCACTCCAACACCCATTATAAAACACTTAGCTGGCGCAATTGTACCTGCAGCCGTCATCATCATAGGCATTGCACGGCCATATATACTAGCACCTTCAACAACAGCTCTATAACCTGATAAGTTAGATTGAGATGATAAAACGTCCATACTCTGTGCTCTTGAAATGCGCGGGATATACTCCAGGGCAAAAGCAGTTACATTGGCTTTTGCACAAGCCTCTGCATATTTTGGGTTATCAGTCGGATTCATTAAACCAGTAATCCCTGAACCACTCTTTAATCCTGCTACAAACTTTGCATCTTTACCAGTAATTGATAACACAAGATCCGCATCTTTGCAGGCAACTTTGTTTGAAGAAGATATTATTGCACCAGCTGACTTATAATCCGCATCATAATGATTTGCGTACTTACCTGCCCCTTTGACAACAGTCACTTTATGACCACTAGCAACATAATTTTTAACTATATCTGGTGTGGCTCCAACGCGTGCTTCCGCGTTATCGCCCAATTTATCGTCAGTATCATTTAAAATAGTAATGTTCAATTTCAGGGACCTTTTATATTAATTAATAATTACATAAATCATAAATAAGTAATTATGATTCGTTTGAGAGTACTATGGAAAATTATCCGTGTAACGATGCTAACATAGCACTAGCCATAGCCAAAGGAACTGCAGAGATAATTACCCCTGCGTACCAAGCACCTTTTAACTTCAATGCTAAACCTAGTATAATACCCAACACCAAGGTCACAATAAGTGCAGAAATCCAACCCATAGATACCCCAAAAACTAAAGTAGGGAAAATAACTATAAGCGCTAAAGCCGCACCGCCATATACTGTTGTACCCATAAAACCACCGAAAGTCTTTTTATGCCCATCAACACCCATGGTTCCTTTAACATAGCTTGTCTCATCTTCTGCCATTTCAAAATCCTCTAATGTAGGCTCTAGTAGGTGCTCACTAACACGAGCTCGGAGCCCCTTCAATAGTTTTGAGTCGCATTAAAAGGAATAAAATATTTAAACTAATCAGTATTACTAACAATTCTTAGAAATGGTTTATTTCTTGTAGGACTATATTCTGGAATATAGGTTTCTGAAGGTTTGGATTCTTCTACAGGAATGTCCTCATACAAATCCCGGACATTGGGTTTGTATTGTTTCTTACTGCCAGCCTTTGTTTTTGAAGAAGAAAATGAAGAATACTTTTTCCTGAAACCATTACCACTAGAGATCGTTTCGTTAGTCGCAGATTTTGGATTTTTTAAATTTTTAACTTTTTTAGTCATTGCGGACAAAACTCGTTTTTGCGCGAAACTTAAAGCATCAGATAAATTACCTTTTTCAGAATTATAAAACGCGGAACCAAATTTATCCAACCGGTCCAATACGCTTTCTCCAAATTCATCTTCGAAATCCGATATTTCGCCTAGATCAGATAAATCTTTATGAAGCCTTGATAACTTGGTTTTTGCTTTACGTGCTGACCTTTTACGTGCCTTATCAAGCTTTACCTTTAACTTTTCAACCTCAGCATCCTTAACTAAGATTTGATCTTGCCATTGTTTTTTATCGTATTCATTGCTCATATTTTAGACGTGTAACACGATAAGAACAAAATGTGAACACTAATCTTCCACAACACTCATATAAATATCAAGAAGTGCTTCTTGCTCAGCACGCTCTGATGCCTCTTGCTTTCTCAAAGCTATCACTTTCCGCATGACTTTAGTATCCAACCCAAAAGTCTTAACTTCAGCATATACTTCCCGTATGTCAGCAGTGAGCTCAGTTTTTTCAATTTCGAGTCTCTCAATTCTTGCAACAAATTGCTTTAATTTTTCGCGTGTAGCTTCTCCAAAATTATCGGAACGATCTGAGTCAGACAACATGTATACATCTCCTTTAAAGTAAGTACTTGCCACTACTAAAATTCTTTAAAAAAATTAACCAGCCACGCAAAACTATAAGTTGTGGATGGATTAAAAAAATCTAATAAGGGTTATATAATAACAGCGGTGAAATCGCCGCAGTTCTTTTAGACGTATTGAGACTATGAAGAATAACTGAACACCACTTAGGAACTAGAAATGATTATTTTATGGACACTCACAGCTTTGGCATTTGGCTTAGTATTTCTTTCTCTAATAATGGGCGCTAAAAATATGGGCGGAAAAACAGAGGAGGCTCGGCAAAGATCTAACATTTGGATGCGGCGCAGAGTTACCGGCCAAGCATTAGCTGTTGGTTTGTTACTCCTAACAGTTTATATCCAAACAAAAAGTCAAGGTGGATAAATTGGTTAAATTAAACAAAATCTACACCAAAACAGGTGATGATGGCTCTACAGGGTTGGTCAATGGCGAAAGGGTACCAAAGAACAACCTGCGGGTTAGAGCATTTGGTGATGTAGACGAGACTAACAGTGTTATAGGCATTGCAAGACTACATCTTAATAATACAAAAATAGATAAAATGCTATCCCGAATACAAAATGACTTATTTGATCTAGGGGCAGATTTAGCAACACCAGTTACGTCCGAAAACACCAAAGATAATAAAATAGATTTGAGGATAAACGCATTACAAACACTTCGACTTGAAAAAGAAATGGACAAGCTGAATTTAGACCTACTTCCACTTTCCAGTTTTATACTCCCGGGCGGAGCCGCACCTTCGGCTTATCTTCATCAAGCCAGGACAGTTTGTCGGCGTGCCGAAAGAATTTGCGTTGCTCTAGAGTCAGAGCATACCTTAAATAAAAATGCTCTAATCTATCTCAATCGCCTTTCAGACTTCTTGTTTATTGCAGCAAGGTGGTGCAATAACCAGGGTCAGACCGATGTCTTGTGGGTACCTGGCGGTAATAGTAACTAGGTCACAACTCCATGCCCATCAAGAAAACTTAGCCCACTGACTTTCTTAAAACCTGACCAATTTCTTGAATGGTGTTTCTACCAAAAAAGAAATCTTTAAAAATACCATTTTCATCCATGAAGTAAATAATATCTGAGTGGTCCACCGTGTAATCAGCTTCGCTATCGGAGAGAGTGACTTTCTGTGAGTAAACTTTAAAGGCTAATTTAGCTATATCTATCTGCTCTTTAGACCCAGTAAGCCCACTTAATCCTTTAGGAAAACCACCTGACTCCACATAAAGCTTTAGACTTTCAGAAGTATCTCGCTCAGGATCAACACTAATAAACAAATAGTTTATTAAATCTCCGTCAGGGTCTAACTCTTCCTGAACTGCACCCATTTTTTGTAAAGCGGTAGGGCAAATGTCTGGACAATAGGAAAATCCAAAATATATCAGTTGAGGCTTTCCTAAAAAGTCATTTTCTGTGACTAATAAATTATCCTGATTAATAAGATTAAATGGACCGCCAATCTCAGCTGTACCTGAGATAACATTTTGACCCGACTTGGCTGCTTGCTCGCTACACCCAAATAATAAAATAGGTAATGAAAAAATTAAGGTTATCAGGGCTTTCATAAACCAGACTCCACCATTATAGTTGCAAAATGAACATTCCTAAAGTGGACAGCAATATCAATAACGTCAAGTCAATTACTGACGCAGATAGCATTGAGGCAACAAAGAAAAAAACAGTAAACACATCTGGGCAATTACGACGAAGCACCTTGGTCGTTTTAAGGTGGGGTGCGGTAATTGGACAAGCTGCAGCATTATTCTTGGTTTCTGCTGTATTAGGTTTTTCTCTTCCTGTTGGGCCCTGTTTAGCTGTAATTGGATTGAGCATATTTGTTAATATTGTAGTTACGGCCTCCTTTGAACTTGATAGACGAGTGGGTGATAAAGAGGCTGGGCTGCAATTAGGATTTGACTTACTTCAGTTGGCTGCACTTTTATGGTTAACGGGTGGCATAGTAAATCCTTTTGCACTATTATTTCTGGCTCCAATTGTTACCAGCGCGACAACGTTAAACACTAAAGTAATTTTTAGTCTTGGTTTCTTAGCTACTGCTCTATCATTTTTCTTAATATATAATAGCCAGCCATTGCCATGGTCTCCTGCAGGAAGTTTTGATCTACCACATATATACAAATGGGGGGCATGGAGCGCTATTTTGGTAGGGTCAACATTTACATCACTTTATGCCTGGCAAGCAACGAAGGAGAGTCAATCTATGTCTGATGCTCTCGCAGCCACTGAAGCAGTTTTAGCGCATGAACAAAAATTGTCTGCTCTAGGAGGAATGGCCGCTGCAGCGGCTCATGAATTGGGAACTCCCTTGGCTACTATCCAAGTTATCGCAAAAGAAATGACACGTGAATTAAACCCCGACACAGCGCTTGGTGAAGATGCAGCATTAATGTTATCGCAAGCTCAGCGTTGTCGGGAAATACTTACTCAGCTTTCTCAAAGGGGGGACGAAGGGGATATCTTTCACGATATCTTATCGATTGAGGACTTACTTGAAGAAGCCGCCGAGCCGTATATTACATTTGGTAAAGATATAGTCATAGGTGTATCGGGTGAAGGCGGAGAGCCTACTTTAAAACGGCAAGCTGAACTGCTCTACGGACTCAAAAACTTTATAGAAAATGCTGTCGATTTCGCAGATTCGACAGTTAACCTAAATGGTACCTGGAATCAGCACACATTATCCATAACCATTAATGACGACGGAAAAGGTTTTGATTCTTCAATAACAAGAAGACTTGGGCAGCCATATGTCAGCCGCCGTCAAAACCAAAAAAACTCAGAAGGATTGGCGGGAGGGTTAGGGTTAGGGGTGTTTATCGCAACTACTCTTATAGAGAGAACTAGCGGAAAGGTAAAATTCGGCACATCGCCTCAAGGAGGAGCACAAGTGAAATTAGTTTGGCAAATGTCTAAATTAGATTTACACTCTTAATGTAAACTTAATTTAGTGCAAAGACGTACTATATGTAAGGATAAAACATGACAGATTATAATATACCCGAAGATAACACACTTTTAATACTTGATGATGATGGTCCGTTTCGCAATAGACTAGGCCGAGCCTTAGAACATCGTGGATTTTCAGTATCACTAACTGAAAGTGTAGCTGAAGCTAAAGCTGTATTAACGGCTAACCCGCCTGCATTTGCGGTTCTGGATATGCGCCTAGAAGATGGTAATGGATTAGATGTTATAGATAAAATACATGAAATTAGACCTGACTGCAAAATGGTTATGCTCACAGGGTACGGGAACCTCGCAACAGCAGTTTCTGCGGTCAAAAGGGGTGCTGTCGACTACTTAGCTAAACCAGCTGATGCTGATGATGTTTGTAAAGCTTTACTCGCAAACCAAGGAGAAGCACCTGCTCCGCCTGAGAATCCTATGTCGGCTGATAGAGTCAGATGGGAACATATCCAAAGAGTATATGAGTTATGCGGAAAAAACGTCTCAGAGACCGCAAGACGATTAAACATGCATAGAAGAACTCTGCAGAGAATATTAGCCAAGCGTGCGCCAAGATAATCACCCGTTGAATAATTTTTAGACTAGAATAATCTAAAATTTAAAATATATCATACCCAAGACTTAACGTTGATGAAGGTTCTAAAACTCTTTATCTTAGACGTCTCAAGGGAAAATATGTTAAAATTATCTTTGAACTCAATTTGCATATTAAGCATGCTAGCCTGTACTCCTTCCACACAAGAAACAATTAATAAGACCCCTGAGAGTTCACAAAATAAAAAAGCAATTCAAACAAAAGACTATAATCCAAATAAAAACGTGTATTTTGGAGATCTTCACATTCATACAAAAAATAGTTTTGATGCCTACATATTTAACGTGCGCTCAACGCCCGATGATGTCTATCGTTTTGCTAAGGGTGAAACATTAAAGCACCCTTCCGGGTTTGAAATGACATTAGGGGGAGAGCCTCTCGATTTTGTATCAGCAACAGACCACGGCGCCTATATGGGTATATTACCGGAGATGAATAATCCTGATAGCCCTCTATCAAAACTAGATATGGCTAAAGAAATGTTTGGAACTGACCCTGAGTTAATAGTCAGGGCTTTTAATAAAATTGGAGATACTGTCAGATCAGGAATTCCCTTCCCATTGGTTTACGATAAGAAAGTCGTTAAAGACACATGGGAAAGAACAGTAAGCACAGCAAATAAACATTATGAGCCTGGGAAGCTTACAACTTTTTCTGGATATGAATACACTTCTGTTGATGGAAAAGGCCGAGAACAAGATGGCTTTGCAGGAGGTAATTTACATCGAAATGTAATTTTTGAAAATATGGCATCAGATCGTGTTTTTTCGACATTAGACTCTACCAACCCTGAGGATTTATGGGACTGGATGGATAGTGAAAGAAATAAAGGCCACGATGTAATAGCAATTCCGCACAATTCAAATGTGTCAGATGGAAAAATGTTTACTACAAAAACATATAACGGGGATAATCTTGATCTGTCATATGCAGAGCAACGAATAAAAAATGAACCAATAGTCGAAATTACTCAAGTAAAAGGCACATCTGAAACACACCCTTTATTATCTCCAAATGATGAATGGGCGAATTTTGAAATCTATGAAAAATTATTAGCATCTCAAGTTACGTCAAAAATTAATGGGAGTTACGTGCGTGAGGCATTAGCAACAGGATTATCGATCTCAAAAAAAACTGGCTCTAATCCTTTTAAATTCGGAGTAATAGGTAGCTCAGATAGCCATGTAGCAGGCGGTTCATATGATGAAAAAGATTATTGGTCAAAAGTTGGAATACTTGACTCATCACCAGAAAAACGGGGGTCAATACCTCCTAATGGGTCTAAATCTTGGGAAGGGATAGAGCAAACCGAACGATCCAAAAATTGGTATTCAAAATGGGGCGCCTCAGGTCTTGCGGCCATTTGGGCTGAAGAAAACACTCGAGAGTCTTTGTTTTCTGGGATGCGCAACAAAGAGACCTACGCCACAACAGGTCCACGCATAAAATTAAGAGTATTTGCTGGTTATGATTATGATGCTAGTATTTTAAATGACCCCAATATGGTACAAAAAGCTTATAAGTTAGGTGTCCCAATGGGCGGTGAGTTAAGACCCTCCAATCATGCGCCAAGTTTTATAGTCTGGGCAATGCGAGATCCGCGCAACGCTCCGTTACAAAGAATACAAATGATTAAAATTTGGAGTGAAAATGGAGATAACAAAGAAAAAATTTATGACATTGTATGTGCCGACGAGTTAACTCCAAATGCAACAACAAATTATTGTCCAGACAATGGCTCAACAGTTAATTTAGAGGATTGCTCTGTATCATTAAATAAAGGCGCACCAGAACTTAAAGTAATGTGGACAGACCCTGAATTTAATCCCAAAGATGACGCGGCCTATTATATAAGAGTACTTGAAAACCCTACTTGCCGGTGGAGTACATGGGATGCAATAAAAGCAGGAGTAAGTCCCTCACCTAATTTACCACCAACAATACAAGAGCGTGCCTATGGTTCAGCTATTTGGTATAATAGCAAAAAAAGCTGATATGAATAAATATTTTAAAGACCCGCTCATTCATTTTATAATATTAGGAGTAATAGTTTTTTTTAGCCACTCAATTTGGCAAAGAAACATTACCAAATCTGAATATACTATAAATGTTACTGAGGAGGAGATGACCCGGCAAGCTAAAATATTTACCGGGGAAAACAGGCGCGAACCTACTAATGACGACATAAAAGCTCTTCTTTATTCTTATATTGAAGAGAGAGTTTTAATGCGAGAGGCTGAAAGATTGGGATTAGGTGAAGATGATACAATTATCAGACGGCGGCTTGCGCAAAAAATGCGTTTCATTATTGAAGATATAGACACTCTTCGTAACCTTAGGAGTGAAGAGCTAAAAGCATGGTACTCTCAGAATATTTCAAGATTTATTATACCTGAAAAAAGAAGCTTTATGCATGTATACATAAGCCCAGAAGCAAACGGTGGTGAGACAACAAAAGTTGCTAGTGAAATATTAACAAAAATTATATCTAAACCAGAAAGTTGGGAAGAATTAGGCGATCCCTTTATCCTCAAAAGAAGTTTTAAGTTATCAAGTTTGAATGAAGTCAATAGAAATTTTGGAAATCGTTTCTCAAAATCAGTATTTTCAATAACCGATAAAGAGTGGGTGGGACCAATAGAAAGTGCTTATGGACTTCACATTGTAAAGGTCGACAAAATTGTATCTAAAATAATCCCTGAATTTGAAGATATTGAAGATGCTATATTATCTCAATGGAAGGAAGAAGAACGACGCAGAGTAAATAAAGACGCTTTAGCAAAAATTATTGATAAATATAAAATAAACATAATAAATGATAAAACAGAGTAATGCCGCGTTTAATATTAATTTTGAACTTCTGGGTGTTACTTTTTTGCTCAGCAAATGCGCACGAAGTAAGACCAGCCTATCTGAGCATTGCTGAAGACAGTACAGCTGAGTTTACAGTTATTTGGAAGCAACCAATCCTTGACGGGAAAAGATTGCGTATCGAACCCATATTTCCAGAAATTTGTATAAAATCAAACTCTAAAAGAAGTATTGAAAACTCCACGGTAATTGAAAAATTTAATCTAAAGTGCGGACTAATCAAAGGAGAGATTGTAATTTCAGGTCTGGAGCAAACTATGACCGATGTTATAATAAAAATAGACTACCTATCAGGCAAAAGAAATACTTCCCTTATAAAACCAAATGAACCTAAATTTATTTTAGGAACAAAAACATCAATTATAGACAATAATTACTTATCGATTGGTATAGATCATATTCTAAGAGGGTGGGACCACCTTCTCTTTATAATTGGACTCGTTTTACTAATTAATAGGCGGCAAATATTAGGAGTAGCAACTGCATTTACTATAGCGCATAGTTTAACACTTGGTTTAGCAGCATTTAGCATAATAAATTTACCCTCGCAGCCTGTGGAAATACTAATAGCAATGAGTATTGTTTTACTTGGCGTTGAGATAATGCGAAAAAAAAGTGGTGTTACCAGCATTTCTAGCAAACACCCATACATTATTGCTCTTATGATTGGACTCATCCATGGGTGCGGGTTTGCTGGCGCTTTAGCTGATATAGGCCTGCCGAAGGGTATGGAGCTATTTTCCTTATTACTTTTTAATCTAGGGGTAGAATTAGGGCAATTTGCTATAATAGGCTTAACAATTCTTACTCTCACTATTTTAGCAAGAGTGAGTAATAACCTTCGTAAAAACTTCGAAATTATATTAACCTATGGTATATCATCCATCGGTATGTTTTGGGTTATAGAACGGGTATCAGATTATATTATCTAGTTATTGTTAGAGATTTACTACTGTTGAACCAAATACTTTATCAATGATTTTGCCTCAGAAGAACTCCAATCTGCTTCCCCTGGAAGCCTCGCTATTTCTCTCCCATTAACATCATACAATATGCTAGTTGGTAACCCTGGTAATCGAAGTTTTCCACTTATAGAATATGTGGTGTCATGCCATGGTGTC
>JABGVR010000226.1 GCA_018645985.1 Hellea sp.
CTGTAACAAAACATAAAAAATGGTTAGGACATGACTGGAAGCTTGAAGGCTCACTAAGTCAAATGCGTAATTGTTTCAAGGGTAGTGACAACCGCATACAGATTTTACTAAATAATTGCCATAAATGTTACCTTTGGGGAATTTTCGATATCCCCCCTCTGGATAACTGGACAGATGACCACGTAACACTTATTGGTGATGCAGCACACCCAATGATGCCCTTTTTAGCCCAGGGCGCCTCAGTAGCGATGGAAGATGCTTGGACTCTGACACATTATTTGAATAAATATAATAAAAACATTGAACTAGGTTTGAAAAAATATCAAGAAACCCGCCTTCCAAAAGCAAACCTTATTCAAAAATACTCAAAAGAAAATGCTGATCTATATCACATGAACCCTTCCTTTAAAAAATGGATTAGAGACCTTAAATTCACTATAGCCACAAAATATCCCGCATTACTAAATCATAAATTTGATAAGGTTTTTGGGAATAATGTAGTTTCGAAATATCCAATAGAATTTATTTAACTTTTATCTTGCAATTCTTGTGTCTGTGTGTATTAGCACGATAACACACTAATGCGAGGCATGATGTCAAACAACTTTAAAACTAACCCAAAGGAAGATTTAGCAAAAGTATTGAGTGATATAGACTCATCTCAAGAGATGAATAGTTTCTTGACTGATCTATGTACACCCGCAGAGTTAAGGGCACTTTCGGAGAGATGGCATGTAGCTAAAATATTGGATTCAAATGAAAAAAGCTACAGGCAGATAAATTCAGAAACTGGTGTTTCAACTACAACCATAGCTAGGGTTGCGAGATTTCTGAGGGATGAGCCTCATCAAGGTTACAGAACAGTCCTAAATAGATTAGAAAGAATTAAAAATGACTGAGAGATTAAGGATCGCCCTTCAAAAGAAAGGGCGGTTGGCAGAAAATAGTTTCAATCTACTACGTAAATGTGGCCTTAATTTTACAGTTCGTGGTGGAGGTCTATTGGCACGTGTCAAAAATATGCCAATCGATCTATTGCTAGTAAGAGACGATGACATTCCAAGTTTTGTTGCAAACAATGCAGCAGATATTGGTATTGTAGGTGAAAATGTATTAGTTGAAGAACAATTAGTTTCAAATGTTGAATTAGACGCAAATATTATTATGCGACTCGGGTTTTCTAAATGCAAATTGTGCCTTGCTTCACCTGATGGTAAGTCATTTGAGAGTATTAAAAGTTTAAAAAATACTCGTATTGCAACAACATATCCGGGTGTTCTTAGAAAGTTTTTATTTAAAGAGGATATAAAAGCTACATTGGTAGAAATGAAGGGTGCCGTTGAGTTAGCACCCTCAATAGGTATTGCTGATAGCATTTGCGACCTTGTATCTTCTGGAGCTACGTTAGAGGCAAATGGACTCAAAGTTTTTAAAACTATTCTCGATAGCGAAGCTGTATTAATTCAATCCAACAGATCTCTTACACCAAAAAAGGAATTGCTACTTAAGAAAGTATTGCGACGTATAGATGGGGTTATTAAATCGGCGGAAACAAAATATGTAATGCTTAACGCTCCCCGTGAAAAGGTAGATAAAATAACAGAATTACTACCTGGATCTGACTCTCCTACAATCGTGCCTTTGGCTGGAAGCGATAACTTAGTAGCTCTTCAAGCAGTATGCACAGAAAAAATTCTATGGGAAAATCTTGAGGATTTAAAGTCATTAGGAGCAAGGGCTATATTAGTATTACCCATAGAAAAAATGATGAGCTAATGAATAAATTTATTTGGGAAAATATGGATCTTGTTGAACGAACTCAGGCTTTGGCAAGACCTTATGAGCTATCTGACCCGAGCAAAGTTGAACTGGTAAAAAATATTTTACTTGAAGTTAAACTAAAGGGAGACGATGCGGTAAAATCTTTTACTTCAATGTACGACAATGTTAACCTAGTAAACTTGAGAGTGGCCAATGAGGATTTAGAGAATGCTTGGTTAAATCTACCTAAGAAAGAAAAAAATGCTATTAAAGTAGCTATATCGAATATTGAAAAATTTCACATATCACAATTACCGCAAGATATAGAAATCGAGACAACCAAAGGGGTTTTTTGCAGGCGAGAAACTCGGGCTTTACAGACTGCTGGCCTTTATGTTCCAGGTGGAACTGCACCTTTGGTATCCACGCTTCTAATGTTGGCTGTTCCTGCTAAGGTTGCGGGTGTGAGGCGGCGAATAGTGGTTTCACCTCCAGGAGCGAATGGAAAAATACATTCTTCGATATTGGCCGCTGCTTATATTTGTGGCGTAACCGATGTTTTTTCGTGTGGTGGGGCACAAGCTATAGCAGCTCTTTCTTACGGAAC
>JABGVR010000227.1 GCA_018645985.1 Hellea sp.
AACATACAAGGAGAAATAAATGATAAAGGATTTGATACTACAAGATAATACAAACCAACGATTACCTTGTGTTGTGCTGCTTGATGGCTCAACGTCAATGGATGGGAAGGCAATCGATAACCTCAATCAAGGTCTATCAATTTTAGAGCGCGAGTTAAAAGCCGATGATGTTGCATCACTCAGGGTACAGCTTTTACTTCTTCGCATAGGCGGACACAGTGATGTTGAAATATTGACAGATTGGACAGACGCAATCGATTTTTCAGCACCACAAGTTGAAGCTAACGGTACTACCCCCCTAGGAAAAGGCGTCAATGTTGCACTAAGACAATTAGAAGATCAGAAAAAGAAATACAGACAAAACCAAATAACATACAACAGACCTTGGCTTTTTATAATCACAGATGGTGCCCCTACAGATCTGAATTGGGAAAGAGCTGCAGAAAAAGCAGTGGAAGCAGAGAAAAAGGGAAAAGTTGTCGTATTTCCAATTGGGACCGAAGAAGCAGACTTTGAAATCTTGAATAAATTTAGCTCAAGAGGCGCTATCATGCTCAAAAACCTAGACTTTAAAGAATTATTTGTTTGGCTGAGCCAAAGTGTTTCGGCCGGTTCCCAGACTGAGATCAACTCAGAGACACAACTGCCGGCTATCTCATGGGGCGCGGTACCTAGCTAATGTATAAACTTGGTTCAGTCAGCGTTGCAGGTTTGACGTCAGAAAACAAACCTAAACTCAACCAAGATTACGCAGTATGCAAAGAAACTTCTTCAGGATATGCCGCAGTAATATCTGATGGAGCAGGATCGGCGATTTATGGTGGTATTGGTTCAAAATGTGTGAGTAGAACCGTAATAAAGGCACTACAAAAACAACATATTCTCATAGACGTCGATAGTTTTTCAGAACTTGTCTTCAATGCTGTCGAAAAATCTCTCAAAATCCTGAGGAGACTATCTAGGCTTTATCGTTTAGATGCGCAAATAACTGCGTTTAGCGCCACTCTAGTTATTGCATATCAAACTGGTGACAAGTGTTTCTGTGCACATCTCGGAGATGGCGCATGCATGTTTTTCAATGATGCAAATGAGCTTATCAAAATATCATTACCAGAGAATGGTGAGTACATTAATGAAACATTCTTTGTTTCCAATAAAGATTGGGCAAACAATTTGCGCTGTTTCGAATTTACTGAAAACAAGACGAACTGTTTAGTCATGAGCGACGGGGTAACTCCATTCGCCCTTCTTAACGATGCCCCGTTTTTGGAATTCACCAAACCTATATTGAATTTTTTGAGAACAGCTACTTTAGATGAAGCCACAGAAGCCATCACAACAATGTTAACTTCACAGAAAGCTACAGGCATATCTAGTGATGACAAGTCACTGGCATGGTGGATTACATGTTAACAGGTGACAAAAACGAGTTTGGAAATTTCAGCCGAATAAAGTTGGATGAGATGAAGGCTCGTGGTGGCGCTGGATCAATATGGACCGTCTCTGGACAAAAAAACATTGTAGCAAAAATTTATCACAAAGATGTAAACATTCGTGAATACCAACCCAAAATTGAGGCGATGATTTCTTCCCGCCCCGACTCACTAAATAAAACTAGTATCAACACACTTTTTCCACCTTACACTTGGCCTCTGTCACAGTTAACTCAAGGTGGCTCTTTTGTTGGCTATTTGATGCCTAAAATTGATTTCACGGTCGGCGTTTCTCTCGAAAGATTTTTGAATCGAAAATCACGCCAGGTAGACAAACTATCTAATTTCGTAAGTAATCGTCATCTGTTAGCTCATAACTTAGCGCATTCAATTAAAGATATTCATGACAAAGGTCATTTAATCGTGGATTTAAAACCACAGAATTTAGTTGTTCATAGAGAAAAATACCTGATATCGGTCTTGGATACGGATGGCTTCTACATCGGACTTGGTAAAGATAAATCTCACTTTGCTAAACAATTTACACCTGAATATATTGCACCAGAATTCATAAAAAGTTTGCCAAGCAGTGTTGATATCCAACAAGACTACTTTGCCTTGGCTGTATTAATATTTAGGCTTTTTAATAATGGTATTCACCCCTTTCAAGCAGGTATGAAGAGGAGCAATAAGACTATTAACGAGATGGTATATCGCAAAAACTATGCTTATGGCCTCGCTGGAAATCGAGGCTTAATACCTTCTAGATTTTCTGAACACGAAGCGTGGCCAAAAGACCTCAGAGAGGCCTTCGATCAAGCTTTCCGGTCAAGAAACCGACCTACATGTAATGATTGGACAACGTTACTTAGTCAATTTAACCCAACTGTAAACGAAAGAGCACAAATTTGCCCAAATGATACAGATCATGTTCGTCTGGATAAGCGCTGTGGTACATGTGAATTACAAGAAAAGCTCAATCGTAAATCTTCACTACAAAATAACCAAAATACCTCTACATCAACACCCAAGCAAAAAAACATATCAACTAAAAATACTCAAACAAATATTGGAAAACGAAAAATATTTAAATCAAATTTGATCAAGCGTTCGATTTATATGTCGTTTGTCTTTTATGTAATTTGGTCTATTGTATTTAACTACCTACTTGAGCCAGACTTTGACATTATAATTTGGATGATAGATAGATTTGGCACAAATGCTATCTGGACACTTTCATACGTTATTGGGATAGCGATATTCTTATATGTATATAACCGAGGTAATCCGCGCCGAGATTGCCCGAATTGCGGCGCCTATGCAGGCGCTCTAAAATTTCAAGAAAGTGACCAAGATTTTGTTTGTTGGCACTATCAAACTAAAAATGGCAGACCTGATAAACGTTACAAATACAACCCTAAGCTATTCAAAATGACATCATATTGGCATTGCACATATTGTGAAAGCGTATTGAGATATGACCATGAATTATCAGCCCATCCAAACGAAATAACTACTCGGGTGACAAGCAAATTTGTTATTTAAAATTTCAATATATTGCATAAATTTTCTTCCATAATTTTACCACGAGGCTGGTATATAAATATTTTTGTGACGCTCAGTTTATAATTTTACCAGTTGCAATAATACTATTGTTATCAATTGTGCCATCGCATTCGATAGTCATTAAACAAGCTGTTCATCTATTGCTTAACATGTGACAATTATCTCTGCTATAGACTTGATGTCTCTATTTTTGAGCCTAAAAGCAAAGTTCAACTAACTATGAAATAAACACAACTCTGGTATTAATACACCACGCTTTTGTCACCATAGCATTCGTGTTGGAGTATTGTCAGACTTACAAAATCAGGTATAGATACCCTACAGAATGCGTTTAATAAAATCTAAAAACCAACTAATGGGACGTTAAATACACCTGACAATACGCCTAGAATAATATGAAGCTAAAGCTCAAAATCTTTTGCTTCTTATTCCTTACAATTAACACCAATACGCACAACAGATGGGAAAGCATCATCGCCTGCAGTTATTAAATTGACAGAACTGTTTTCGTTTTTGTACCTAAATTTACAA
>JABGVR010000228.1 GCA_018645985.1 Hellea sp.
ATTCTTCTTCATTATAACCTGCCACTCCTTCAAACCAGCGTGCTTTGAGACGAGGCAAATCGGCGAGTATCAATTGGGGTGCGGCATCAATCTTCTTATCATTCGTAAATAAGCCTTCGGGCAAAATGCGCTTTGGCTCTCCAAGAAATACGCCATGCGGATTGTCTTTCAATACGTTGAGCGTGAGGCCTTTTTTAAACGGGTTTATTCCTGATCCGTAAGGTCCAAATCGTAGCCCCATAGCAAGAATAAACTCAACTGTGATAAGTTTACTTAAAGCACTAAGCACGCGGGCCTTTAATTTTTTTAAGGGATTACTTGCCTTCTTTACTGCCCAGCGCCTTACAACCTCACCTATGATTTCAAAATCTGTATATCCTGGCTTTTCTGGTTTAAATAGTCTTGGGTTATAGGCCGCCCAATTAATTGTATCGTAAGTATGATAGAATAAGTCATAATGACTTTTTTCAAAGGGACCCACTGGGGGCAATATAATATCAGCATGTCTTGTTGTTTCATTAATATACGGGTCTACTGCAACCATAAAGTCAAGTTGCCCTAAAGCTTCTTCAAATAGTTTCCCATTTGGCATAGATAAAGCACCATTTCCCGCTATTGCTACAAGTCCACGAACTTTCCCTTTACCGGGCGTCATAATCTCTTCTGCTAATACAGCCACAGGTAGTTCCATTGCGAATTCTGGGCGGTTGCTCACACGACTTCGGTAAGTATCATAACTTCCTCTTGCGCCTTCTATTGCTGTAAATGTATCAATAGCAGTGGTAGGAAACATCATACCTCCGGGCTCATCAAAATTAGCTGTTATTAAGTTTATAACCATCATCAACCAATTGCAAAGACCACCGAACTTTTGCATAGACAAGCCTGTTCTCCCATAACATACCGCAGTTTTAGATGTTGCAAACTCACAAGCAATGCGTTCGATATCATGTTGCGAAATTCCTGTTACTTTAGCGATTGTCGGCAAGTCAAAACTACTTAATGCGGGTTGTATTTTTTCCCAGTTTTTTATGTGAGGGCCAAGTCTACCTTTTTTTGCTAACCCTTTTGAAAATATTGTCTTTATAAGTCCAATTAGAAATAAGGCATCAGTTGAGGGTTTTATGAAGTGGTGTTCATCACAGAACCCTGCACTTTCTGTTCTTCGTGGATCGATTAAAACAACTTTTCCACCTCGTTCTTGGATGCCTGCGAATTTTTTATGAGGATTTGCTCCTGTAGACATCATAGCCCCATTAGAAACCTTCGGATTTGAACCTAATAACAAGAAATAATCCGTTTTATCTATATTTGGTACTGTTGCCATAAACTGGTGGCCAAGCATAAAATACCAGACGAAGTTGTGTGGCTGTTGATCAACTGTTGAGCCAGTATAAGTATTTTGAGTGTTTGCTACCTGACGTAAAGGGTGCACGGTTAAAAGAGCTCCGATATTATGAGCAGTACTTCTCCCTTGGTAAGTTGCTACTGCATTATTTCCATGTTTTCTTTGAATGGCTGCTAGCTGAGATGTAGTTTCATTGAAGGCTTCGTTCCAGGAAATCTCTATAAATTTACCATTTACCTTTTTCATTGGTTTATGAAGTCTATCTGGATCAATGTGTATGTCTTGTAATCCTATTGGTTTTGGACAAATTTCACCTTTACTCAAAACATGTTGTGGATCTCCTTTTATTGAAAGTATCTTACCTCCTTCATGTTCTATAGAAATGCCGCACATGGTTTCGCAAAGATGACAAGTTCTGTAATGGATTTCTGACATTACGAGACCACTTTAGTTTTATTATTTGCTTCTAACTCTAAGGAGAGGGCAGTAAAAATATGGTCTAATCCAGAGTCTATAGTAGAAGGAATATATAAATTTTGTTGGGATTTAGATAGTGATTGATGAAAGGCTGTATCCATTATAGAGCATCCAATCATGAAGCCAGTTAATGAGCTCGTAGCATTTATTGTTTGCTGCTGGTTAAACCCAGCTGTTCTTAGAACACTAAGTATCTTACTTAGTACCTCCATGGCATTTGGTCCAAATCGCGGGGCATTCCCTAGGTATGGGTGTAGACTAGGCATGCCTTTAAGAGAGGTATACATATTAGTGTAGGTGGCTCTTAGCCATTCTTTCCAATCTAAATTTGAAATTTCGTGGTTGCATACATCTACATCGCAAACGAATGCATCTAATACAGAATTAATAAGATCGGACTTATCTGAAACATGACGATAAATAGCCATGGGGGTAACATTTAGCTTATCGGCTAAAGCTTTCATGGTCAGGGAATCGAAGCCTTTATCTTTAACTAATTCCAACCCTGCATTAGCAATAATTGATCGAGATAACTTCCTTTTGGTTATTCGTCTAAATGAATTTTTCATATGTATATAGCATATACATAATAAATGAATATTGTATATAGCAAAAAAAAGATCTAAAATATAGGATATTAAGTATTTATAGTGTTATAATTCAGTACTTTATAAATTTTACCTAATCTAATTCATATCATATGATATATCAATAATTCTTATTACTTAGAAATAATAATATTTATTGTTGCAAGTCATTCTCATTTATA
>JABGVR010000229.1 GCA_018645985.1 Hellea sp.
GTTTTACTTGGCGTTGAGATAATGCGAAAAAAAAGTGGTGTTACCAGCATTTCTAGCAAACACCCATACATTATTGCTCTTATGATTGGACTCATTCATGGGTGCGGATTTGCTGGCGCTTTAGCTGATATAGGCCTGCCGAAGGGTATGGAGCTATTTTCCTTATTACTTTTTAACCTAGGGGTAGAATTAGGGCAATTTGCTATAATAGGCTTAACAATTCTTACTCTCACTATTTTAGCAAGAGTGAGTAATAACCTTCGTAAAAACTCCGAAATTATATTAACCTATGGTATATCATCCATAGGTATGTTTTGGATTATAGAACGGGTATCAGATTATATTATCTAGTTATCGTTAGAGATTTACTACTGTTGAACCAAATAGTTTATCAATGATTTTGCTTCAGAAGAACTCCAATCTGCTTCCCCTGGAAGCCTCGCTATTTCTCTCCCATTAACATCATACAATATGCTAGTTGGTAATCCTGGTAATCGAAGTTTTCCACTTATAGAATATGTGGTGTCATGCCATGGTGTCAGCACCGATATATCATTTTCTTCAAACCATATTTCTGCATCCTCTGCTGTCCGGTCCATGCTAATTGTAATCACCTCAAAATTTGTACCTCCCATTACCTCTTGAAGGCGGTTTAATGTTGGCATTTCCGCAATACATGGAGCGCACCAAGTTGCCCATACATTCAACAAAATTACTTTCCCCTGATAATCCGATAACTTCATTTGGGTTCCATTAGTCGTTTTAAGTTGTATTTTGGGCTGTTCAGGTGGAGCATCTAGGACAGACAATCGCTTTAATGTGCCCTTGGAAAATACACCTATACCAACTTTAGGCTGGCTACAGGATTGCACAATCACTAATAATATGGCTACAAGCCCTAATACGAGCATAAGCCTTATTGTGTTAGTTACGTTAAAAAGAGAAGATATGGACATGGATAAACTATCTAACAATAAAAATAATAAAGGCCAGAAGATGTGGGGGGGACGTTTCAGCGCATCTCCAAGTGAAATTATGCAAGAAATTAATGTATCAATAGATTTTGATAAAAGGTTAGCTTTGCAGGATATCAAAGGCTCCATAGCGCATTCAACTATGCTTGAAGCGCAAGGAATAATTACAAACGAAGTCATGCTGCTGATCCATCAAGGTCTGGAACAGATTAAAAAAGAAATATTAAATCTCTCGTTTACTTTTTCACATGAGTTTGAAGACATTCATTTAAACATTGAAAATAGACTTAAAGAAATAATTGGTGAGGCCGCGGGAAGACTTCACACAGCTCGCTCAAGAAATGACCAAGTAGCTACAGACTTCCGTCTTTGGGTAAGAGATAGTTTGGATAATTTTGAAATTCAACTCATTGAATTAATGAGAGCGTTACTTCAAAAAGCATCAGAAAATACTGACACTATAATGCCAGGTTTTACGCATTTACAATCTGCTCAGCCAGTAACATTTGGGCATCACATGCTCGCATATCTAGAAATGTTTAACCGTGATAAATCAAGGTTCAATGATTGCAGAGAGCGTTTAAATGAGTGCCCGTTGGGAGCCGCCGCTCTGGCAGGAACACCATTTCCCATAGATCGTGACTTCACTGCAAGTGCTTTAGGCTTTTCAAAACCCATGGCTAATTCTTTGGACGCAGTGTCAGCACGTGATTTTGCATTAGAGGCTTTATCTGCAGCAACTATTTGCGCAACTCACCTATCAAGACTTTCTGAAGAGTTAGTTATTTGGATGAGTGCCCAGTTTCAGTTTATTACCTTAACAGACTCATACACGACGGGCAGCTCAATCATGCCTCAAAAACGCAATCCAGACGCAGCTGAGTTAATACGGGCCAAAGTCGGTAGAATATCCGGATCGCTCATGGCACTAACAATGGTTATGAAAGGCTTGCCGCTAGCCTATTCAAAAGATATGCAAGAGGACAAAGAGCCAGTTTTCGATGCTTTTGACTCTCTTGATTTGGGGTTAAAAGCAATGACTGGTATGATTAAGGATATGCAGCCTAATAAGAAAGTTCTGCAGGCTGCTGCAGGGAATGGATTTTCAACAGCTACTGATTTGGCAGATTGGCTTGTGAGAAAATTAGATATGCCTTTTCGAAATGCACACCATGTTACAGGTAAAATTGTTGCTCTTGCAGAACAAAAAGGGGCAACGCTTAGTGAACTAACACTAGATGAATATATAAAAATAGAACCTAAAATAACGAAAGATATATATTCAGTGCTATCCCCGCTATCTTCAGCAAAAAGTAGGGTTAGCTATGGGGGCACTGCCCCAAGTGAAGTAGATAAACAAGTAGCTATTTGGAGTGAAATTTTATCTTAAGAATTTAAATTTTTTTTTGTAAGCTTATTAATCTTTCGGGGAGTTCAGTCATTATAAATGCTCTTTGAGCATCACTATATCTTGCCCAAAGAGCTATCTCCTCTCTAGAGCGACCGCAGCCTTTACAAAGACTAAATTTTAAATCCAAATCACATATAAGTTTGCAAGGGGAGGTAATATTAGCAAATTTCATTTGTTTTACTCATCCTAATCGTTCTGATCATTCACATTCCCCCTCTGAAAAGGATGCGAGGGTTTCCAAGTCTGGCACAGGGTATAACATGTAGTCTCCCCCTTTTATATTTATACCTTTGGCGTCAACCGCATTGAGGTCTTTAAATTTAATTACCGCATCACCACAATAATTTTCAGTGGCTATAGGTATTTTATTATTATCACTATTTACAGCTTCAAAATAAATACTGTCTTGCTCATCAATTGCAGAAACTAATAAATGCGTAAATTTCGGTACAAAAATCTTCGCTGGCCCAGGAACCATTTTTTTGAACAAAAAGCGAGCGTCCTTAAGGCCATCTTCTAAAGTGTTGGAGGTATGGTAGCCATTGTTTTCAATAAATCTAACATCAGAGTCCATATCGAATTCTAAAGTATCTCCATCTTTAAGGGTTCCAGCACGGATAGGGTCATAAGCACATAAATCCGAACCATTTTCTGCCTGAAGTATTCTTTCGATATTTACAACTTTTTCATCACGAGAAAAAATCAAGTTATACTCATTATCTTTATACTTAACATATACTCTTTCCGGTAACGACCCTCCATCTTTTACTCTTAAATGTGCTTCAAAAAACATATTAACAGAATCAATTTTAGATTTTTTTAAATTTTCAAATTTGCGTGCGAAATCAGAAATTCCTGAGATAGGGAAACAAGTAAGTTCATCTCTTAACTCTTTTTCTTCTGTTTCAGAACTTGCATATGACATTCCAAATGGAATAAATAGTAAGATCACAATAATTAAATATTTCATATTTTTCCTGCTTTTCTTAAGGTATTAAATCGCTTTAGATATTTAATACTCACAATTGGCTTGATATCATATGAGTCTAAATTAACAATTAACCCCTTGGCTTTAATATTCCTTAATTCTCTTAGTGAAACAAGGAATAGCCCGTCATAAAACAAAGGTTTTATTTCAGAAATGCCATCACTTGTTTTTGCAAAGAGAGGCGGTCCTTCATCCTGAAAATTCTTGTGATGGATTGCGAAGTGATCTGTATTAGGCATAAAAACTTTAAAAGGACTTAAGATCATTTCTCTGTAAAATCTTTTGCCATCTCTCGCACCCTTTTCCAATTCTGCAATATCGTGATACCCTGAATTATTTATGAAAAATGGTGAAAGCCCCATTTCAAAATACAACCCCTCATCATATTTTGGCCTCTTGGAACGAAGTGGGTCCAAAATACAGGCTTCACTTTTTGGGTATTTATATGTTTCAGTTAAGAATGTAGGCGTGGTGCCATTAGTTTTGTCAACAGGTACATCGATTATTTTATTGTCGAACCGTAAGAAAAACTGCTCTGGAAAGCTACCACCATCTTTTATTATAAACTTTGGGTTAACATTAATATCTATAACATTTTTATATTTAGCATCCAGTGCCTCTATATTATTCAGTATTTTATGTATTTTTTTAATAGGATAACAAAATAACTCACCCCGCTTATTATCCTCTGCTGAGGATAGACTGGGCATTAGCATTATCATAAAGGTTATAAATAATGTAAATCTTATCTTCACAATCCTTATTAAGGTTACCTGGGGTACAGTTAATGTTATCGTATAAAATGTTCAAATTTAAAGTTAAATATTATTAATTTTATATATATAGTGACTCGACCTTTTCTTTGCACTCAACTAAAGAATTAAGATCTATGAAAAACAAAATGACAATACATCATAAATTAAATTTTTTTCTTATCACGAGTTCTTTAATGTTCCTATCTGCATGCGGAATACGTGGAGAATTAAAAACACCTCCCCCCATTTGGAATAATACCTCATTGATTTTTGAGTTTAAAGAAACAGATAATAAGTCTATATTTGACACGACTAAAGACAGTACAAAACCAATTCAGTCAAACAGCTAAAATGCGCCATTTCACTTTCATAAATGAAGAAATGCATGCCGAAAAAGTGTCTTTGAAAGAGATTGCTAGGGCAGTAGGCACACCGTGTTATGTTTATTCCTCTGCAACTTTTGAAAGACACTTCAGTGTTTTCAAAGATAGTGTTAAAGATATTGATGCCCTGATTGCATATTCAGTAAAAGCAAATTCGAATATCGGTATATTAGCAACACTTTCTAAACTTGGTGCTGGTGCCGATGTAGTGAGCGGTGGTGAATTACAAAGAGCATTAACTGCAGGTATTCCTGCTAATAAAATTGTGTTTTCAGGTGTTGGAAAAACCAAAGATGAGATAGAGGCAGCTGCCAAGGCAAAAATAAAGATTTTTAATGTTGAAAGCATACCTGAGCTATACGCTATCAATGATATAGCAGCCCAAATGAATTATCTGGCTCCAATTGCATTTAGAGTAAATCCAGACGTTTCAGCAGGCGGACATGAAAAAATAAGTACAGGCAAAAAAGAAGATAAATTCGGGATCGCATGGAGTAAAGCTGAGCAAGCTTACGCAGTGGCCGAAACCTGCAGCAATATAGAAGTAGTTGGAATAGATGTTCATATTGGGAGTCAGATTGACCATTTAGAGCCTTTTGAAAAAGCAATACTAAAGGTTGGTAGCCTCATCAAAAAACTACGCTCAAGTGGACACAATATCCGGAGCTTTGATATTGGAGGCGGTCTCGGAATTCCGTATGGAGATAAATCCATTATACCCCCAAATCCCGCAAACTATGGGGCCATGGTAAAACGGCTAACGCAAGAGCTGAATGTAGAAATGATCTTCGAGCCCGGAAGAATGATATCTGGGAATGCTGGTATATTATTGTCTACAGTACTCTACGTAAAAAAGGGAGAAGATCGTAATTTTCTAATTATTGATGCAGCGATGAACGATCTACTCAGACCCGCCTTATATGATGCATATCATGAAATAGAACCAGTGAGAAAGAATCCTGAAAATAGTCAAATAAAGAAGTACGATATTGTAGGTCCAATTTGCGAAAGCAGTGATACTTTTACAAAGTCACGGGAACTTCCAATAATCGAGCAGGGAGAACTCATAGTGATGCATACGACGGGAGCATATGGTGCCTCGCAGTCGAGCCAGTATAACACTAGACCGCTCGTTCCAGAAGTTCTTGTAAAGGGTAATAAATATGAAGTTGTAAGGAAACGTCCTACAATCAATGATATTTTAAAATCCGAAAACATACCTACTTGGCTTATTTAAAATATTATACAAATCAATTCTTGTGAGTATGTAACATTAGACCTACAGTTCTTAACATTAAATATTAATTAGTTATAGATTCTGTGTTTAAAAAAAAGAAACCAAAGTTAAAAATTGCGTTGAATAACGAAGTAGTTCGCTTTGAAAGATTAGGCATGCGCTATGGAAGAGGACCAGAAGTTCTATCAGATGTGGATATGTGCCTGCAAAATGGGAGTTTTACTTTTTTAACAGGTCCATCAGGAGCAGGTAAGTCTACATTATTAAAATTATGTTATTTAGAGTTAAAACAATCACGGGGCTTAATAAGTTTATTTGGAACTGACATTTCTAAAATGTCACGAAAGACTAAACATTCCACAAAGAAAAAAATTGGTGTGATATTGCAGGATTTTCGATTAATAGATCATTTAACTATCTTTGAAAATGTAGCATTACCTCTGCGTGTTACAGGAGAGAAAAAAAGTAACTACACAAAAGATATAAGCGAATTACTTCAGTGGGTTGGATTAGGCGCACGTATGGACGCACTACCTAAAACACTATCAGGCGGCGAAAAACAAAGGGCTGCTATTGCAAGAGCTGTTATATCTAAACCCGATTTAATTATTGCGGATGAACCCACTGGAAATGTTGATGAAGTTATGAGTAAAAGGCTACTCAGCCTTTTTACTGAAATGAACCGCTCTGGGACAACTATCTTAATAGCAACACATAATAAAAAGCTTATCAAGGGCGTAAAGGCTAATATCCTTCATATTGAAAATGGCACATTAATTGATACTAGTTTTGAACCGAGCATTTAAATGCAAGATAATACTGTAAAAAATTTAACTTCTAACCCATTACTTGACCCTAAAGGTAATGATTCAGGATCATTACTATTTGTATTATCTATAGTTGCATACCTTGCAACGATCGCTTTAATGTTTTCTCTTTCCATGAACCGTATTAGCGCCTCATGGAATACATCATTAAAAAATACTGCTACTGTCCAAATTTTAGTTGATAATCCAAGGCTACGTGAAACGCAGGTAGGTATCACACTTAAGAGTTTTAAAGAAAATTATCCAAATTCTGAAGTTACTGTAGTGGGCAAAAAAAAGTCTTTAGATATGCTCAAGCCCTGGCTTGGAGATTCTGTTCTTCCTGATGATTTACCTATTCCAGCTTTAATATCCGTTAAATTTGCAAAAGAAGATAACAAAGACCTAGCTTATCTTACATCTGACCTTAAAGCAGAGGGTGTCATTATTGAAATTGACGATCACACACGGTGGTCTGAACAAGTAAAAAGATCAGCTACTGCTCTTAAAGTCGGATCATCAGCACTGCTTATATTAATTTTTAGCGTAGCTATGTTCATCACAAATTATGCCACCAAATCAGCACTTTTATCGCAAAAAAAAATAATAAATATTTTATTACAAGTTGGTGCCAAAAATATTTTCATCACAAAATTATTTATAAA
>JABGVR010000230.1 GCA_018645985.1 Hellea sp.
ATCAATGGTAAGCGTTCTTATGAACTAGCGCGATCGGGTCAGGTCGTAGATATTAAGTCACGACAAGTCTTAGTTGAGACTTTCACATTAACCAAGCACGATGAAAATTCGTCATCTTTCAGGGTGATTTGTGGAAAAGGAACATATATCCGTTCTTTAGCAAGAGATTTAGCTTTGAGTCTTAATGCTTGCGGCCATGTTACTATGCTTCGCCGAACAAGTGTGGGACCTTTCAATTTAAACCATTCTTTTTCGCTAGACGAACTTGAAAATCTCTGTCATAGGGGCGACGTTTTAAAGGCTCTAAGGCCTGTAGAGACTGCACTGGACGACATCCCGGTGCTAGCCATTACAGAATTTGAAGCCACCGAATTAAAACACGGACGTGCAATTGTAAATAAATTAGCTGGTAGCGTTGAATATCCTGATTGGATTTTAGCTATGTTAGATAATAAAGCAGTTGCTATTTGTAGCACTTCCGAGGGTTATCATAAGCCCAAGAGAGTGTTTAATTTATAAATTAATATGGAGAAGCACGATGTCGATCACACAAGAACGCAAAACAGCGTTGATCAACGAATACGCCACAAAACCAGGAGATACTGGATCACCTGAAGTTCAGGTTGCAATTCTTACTGATAGAATCAAAACTTTAACTGAGCATTTTAAAATTAATAAAAAAGACAATCACTCGCGCCGAGGCTTATTAGCAATGGTTGCAAAGCGAAGACGTCTTTTGGCTTACTTAAAGAAAAAAGATGAGGCCCGTTATAAGGTTGTAATCGAAAAATTAGGGCTACGGCACTAAGCTAGCCCTAAAAACTATAGGGGCGGCCAATTCGGGCGGCCTTTTGCACATTTTAATGTGTAATATGCGCATGAAGCGCGAATCCAAAGGAACAAAATACTTTGGTATATGTACGATGAAGAAAGAAAAAGTACGATATGTTTAATAAACACACAGTAGAGATCGATTGGGCAGGACGCCCTCTTAAATTAGAAACAGGTGGGATGGCACGTCAAGCCGATGGAGCAGTTCTGGCAACTTATGGTGAAACAGTTTTGTTAGCCACGGTTTGTGCGGCAAAGTCAGAAAAACCAGGCCAAAGCTTTTTTCCGCTAACGGTTAATTATATGGAAAAATTTTATGCTGCGGGAAAAGTACCAGGCGGATATTTTAAACGTGAAGGCCGACCAACAGAAAGAGAAACACTAATAGCTCGGTTAACGGATAGACCAATCCGGCCTTTATTTCCGAAAGGCTTTAAAAATGAAGTTCAGGTAGTTATTACAGTTCTTCAACATGACCTTGAGAATGAACCGGATGTGCTTGGAATGATCGCAGCCTCTGCGGCTTTAACGATATCAGGAGTTCCATTCCAAGGGCCTATCGCGGCAGCTAGAATTGGTCTGATTGAAGGCGATTATGTCCTCAACCCTACTTTAAGTGAACTCAATGATTCTGAGCTAGATCTTGTCGTGGCTGGTACATCGGATGCAGTTATGATGGTTGAGTCAGAAGCAAAAGAATTAACTGAAGAGCAAATGCTTGGTGCGGTAATGTATGCTCATGAGTCTTGTCAGGACGTTATAAAAGCTATCAAAAAGCTGGCTAAATCTGCAGGAAAACCAGCTTGGGAGTTCAAAGCTGCCGATCTTACAGATGCTAAGAAATCTATGAAGAAAGTTGCAGAAAAAGGAATTAAAGCAGCCTATAAATTAACAGATAAAATGGAGCGCCAAGATGCACTTCGTAATACACGATTATCTGCATGGGACGAGTTAGGCCGATCAGAAGCAAATCCTGATGGCATGGCTGACAATATTTTTTCTGACGTCTTTAAGTCAATTGAATCATCTACTGTTAGGTCTACAGTAATAAAAACAAAGAAAAGAATTGATGGACGTAAGTTAGACGAGGTTCGTCCAATTGTATCTGAAGCGGGCATGTTACCACGTACACATGGATCAGCTTTATTTACTCGAGGTGAAACACAAGCTCTTTGCGTAGCAACATTAGGAACTTCAGATGACGAGCAGTTTGTCGACCAGCTAACGGGCACAATTAAAAATAAATTTCTTCTACATTATAATTTCCCTCCTTATTCAGTTGGCGAAGCCGGAAGAATGGGCGGTACGTCAAGAAGAGAGCAAGGTCACGGAAAACTAGCCTGGAGAGCTTTGCAGGCAGTACTTCCAGCACCTGAAGATTTCCCATACACTATTCGTTTGGTCTCTGAGATTATGGAGTCCAATGGCTCTTCCTCCATGGCTACCGTTTGTGGTTGTTCTTTAGCAATGATGGATGCAGGAGTACCGTTAAAGCGGCCTGTATCAGGCATAGCTATGGGCCTTATAAAAGAAGACGATGGCATTGCTGTTCTTTCAGATATCTTAGGAGATGAAGATCATTTAGGTGATATGGACTTTAAAGTTGCGGGCACTTCAGAAGGCATTACATCGTTACAAATGGATATAAAAATTGCGGGCATATCCGAAGAAATTATGACAACTGCGTTGGAGCAAGCTAACGCTGGTCGACTCCATATATTAGGTGAGATGAATAAATCTTTAGAGGTTTCACGCGAAGAGGTTGGAGAATTTGCGCCTCGTATTGAAACAGTAAAAATCCCAGTCGATAAAATCCGTGATGTAATAGGTACGGGCGGAAAGGTTATCCGTGAGATTGTTGATACAACAGGAGCGCGTGTTTCAGTTGAAGACGATGGAACGATTAAAATTGCTTCAACGGATAAGAAATCTATAGAAGCTGCAAAGGAGTGGATTCATAGCCTTACCGCCGAGCCGGAAGCTGGGGTTATCTATAAAGGTAAGGTAGTTAAGGTTGTAGACTTTGGGGCTTTTGTAAACTTCTTTGGGAAAAAAGATGGCCTAGTTCATGTTTCGCAGATTTTACCAGAACGTGTTAACCATCCTTCTGACCATTTGAAAGAAGGCCAAGAGGTTTATGTTAAGCTTATGGGCTTTGATGACAGAGGTAAAGTCCGTCTTGCTATGAAATATGTAGATCAAGAGACTGGGCTTGAAATACCTCGTGAACCACGTGAAGATAATAAAGACAGTAATAAAGACAAAGATAAAGATGAAGAAAAGCCGAAGCGTAAAAGACGTACCAAGGTGAAAAAAGATGAAGAATAAAATTCTTCAATTTTAAAAATAAATAAGTCAGCTTACGGGCTGGCTTTTTTTATTTTTATTCTTTGATTAAAGAAAGCCAAATATGGTTATTGATACTTTAAGTTCGTGGCACAGCATAGTAAGCTTAAGAAATATTAGTGGTCTTGATAGTTTAATTTCTGAGGATTGTGTCTTTCATTCCCCTGTAGTTCATGCACCACAAATAGGAAAAGAGCTTACTATAAAATACTTATCTGCTGCATTTAAAGTCTTTATTAATGGTACTTTCGAGTATGTTCGTGAAGTAAGTAGTGATAACCAAGCAGTGTTAGAGTTCAAATTTTATGTAAATGATATCATTATTAATGGGGTTGATATTATTTCATGGAATGAGGGAGGCGAAATAATTGACTTTAAGGTAATGATCCGTCCCCTTAAAGCTGTAAAAATTATTCATGAACACATGGGAAATATACTAGCCTTGGGTGAAGGTGAAGGTGAAGGAAACTAATCAATCTTGATGTGTAAGGGTAAGATTATATGACATATCGTGAATTCATGGTTTTACTCCTTGTTTGTTTGATCTGGGGCTTACATTTTATAGTGATGAAGTTAACTGTTGGATACACAGCAGACCCATTGTTTTACGCCGCTTTGCGGATGACCTTGGTCGCAATAATTATGTTACCTTGGTTAAAGTGGCACGGTAAACTTATGAAGCCAATTTTAGGGGCAGGTTTAGGTTATGGAGCCTTAAACTATGCTTTTATGTTTCCAGCTTTAAAGTACACCACAGCATCAACAGCTGCGGTTATGATAGAGCTGTATGTGCCTTTTTCCATAATACTATCTATGATAATATTTAAAGACAAGATTGGTAGGTTCAAGATATTAGGAATTACTTTAGCTCTTTTGGGGGTTATAATAATCTCATTTGCAAAGCCCGACGAAGCGGCAGGCCCCTATTATTTATTCGGAGTTCTTTTGATGATTGGAGCTGCTCTTAGTGAAGCTGTAGGTGCTGTGTTGGTAAAATTTGTTCGTAGCGTAGGTCCGTTGCAACTCCTTTCTTGGTTTGCCGTTATAGGTTCTCTTGTACTATGGCCGCTCACTATATTTCTCGAAAGTGAACAATTAAAAGCCTTTCAACCAAACAACCGATTGAACTTTATATTTGCTCTAGCTTATTCTTCTTTGCTTGTTTCTATCGTGGCTCATGGTTCTTATTATTGGCTGCTTCAGCGCTTACCAATATATGTTGTTTCTACTGCTGGTTTAATGACAACAGTTATCGCCGTGATAGCCAGTGTACTGATATTAAATGAAAACCTTAGCCCGCAATTATTATTTGGTGGACTGATAGTCCTGAGTGGAGTTGGTTTAATTTTGATAAGAAACAATAGTACGGTTGAGAAATAATATTATCTTTGATGGTTTTTATAGTATGCTCATTAATAAAAATAATTTTTTCATTGTTTGACATTTCTTTAAGAGGTCCTTAACGGCAGGTCACTGTGCTGCGATAGGCTTTTACACTATAGCGTGTTTCCTCTCTTGGTTTAACCGAATTAGCCTAAAACAATCGAGCAATTATGTCTGACTTTAAATCTTTAAACCTCAACGCACTCATATTTAATGCTATTAATCAATTGGGTTATTCTAAGCCAACCCCTATTCAGTCGGAAGCTATTCCACATGTCATTGAAGGTAAGGATATATTAGGTATTGCGCAAACAGGAACGGGAAAAACTGCTGCTTTTTCCCTTCCGCTTCTTAACCACCTTTGCGAAAATAAACTACGACCTGCCGCAAAGGAGCCCCGGGCCCTGATCCTTGCACCCACACGAGAGTTAGCTTCTCAAATTACAAAATCATTGCGTGATTATGGATGTGAAATGGAATATTTATCCATAGCAACTATATACGGGGGAGTAAGTATTAAGCAGCAAATTAACCAGCTCATGCGAGGAAATGAGATCGTTGTGGCTACCCCTGGGCGCCTTATTGATCTAATTGAAAGAGGAAGCATTAGCCTAGGAAAGATTGAAGTGCTGATCTTAGATGAAGCGGACCAAATGATGGATATGGGTTTTATCCATGCCTTAAAAAAGATTATTCCGTTAATACCGAAAAACCGGCAAACATTATTCTTTTCAGCAACCATGCTGCCAAAAATTAAAAAACTTGCTGAACAATTTTTAAATAACCCTGTTACAGTTTCCGTTACTCCGCCTAATTCCACGGCAAAAAAGGTAAAACAAAAAATAACATTTGTTAACAAGGCTGAAAAGCAGGACCTATTATCATTATGTTTATTAGAACCAGATGTTCTCAGATCTTTAGTTTTCACGAGAACTAAACATGGTGCTGACCGTGTTGTTAAGCGTTTAGCCCAAGTAGGCCTAACCTCCCTAGCTATACATGGAAACAAATCTCAAAATCAAAGACAACGGGCTCTCAATGCTTTTCGTGAAGATAAAATTAATATTCTAGTGGCAACTGACGTAGCGGCAAGGGGGATTGATATTGAAGGTATAAGTCATGTATTTAATTATGAAATACCAAATGTACCCGAGCAATATATCCATAGAATAGGCAGGACTGCAAGAGCTGATAAGTCTGGAATTGCTCATGCTTTTGTTGATAAGTCAGAACGAGCCTACCTCAAAGAAATTCAGAAATTACTTAAAAATGATATCAAAGTGGACGAACTTCCTGAGGACTTCATGCAAAAAGCCCGCGCTTTAAAAACTCGCACACCTGTAGAGCCTCTTCAAGAAGCAGAAAAAGAGGGAAGAAAAGGGAGGGGTAAATCCAGAAGAAAGTCTATACCTTCTGGTGATAAAAATAAGACAGAGGGCCCTAAGTCTGAAAAGGACGGTAATACAAATAAATATAAAAAGCGTGACGGAAAAGAGGGTGATCAAAAAGCTAGAACTGATACAGATCAAAAAAGCAGGCAGTGGAATAAAGATAAACCTAGGGGAGAGCGAAAGTTTAATAAGGGTAAAGAGAAGAACTTTAAAAAAGAAGACAGAGCAACTACTAATCCAGGTCAAAAAACTAGTAAAAAACCTAATAAAAGATCACCGACTAAATACGGGAAAAGCAATACAAAGTTTAGAAAGTAATTTCTCATTCGCAACATAAGTTTGTTTGTTTGCGACAATGTCTATCTGTTGCAACTTTGATAAAAGGGCGTATTAATTAGAGTATGAGCTCAAACATCATACCGCTAAAGAATTCTGTTACTATATCGAATAATATAAATGCTTCTCAAGTGTCTTTCCGAAAAGATGAAATTAATTTAATTATGAGCCTGTACGGCCAAATGGTTTCAAAGGGTGTATGGAAAGATTACGCGATTTCATTTTTGAAAGATAAGGCAGTATTTTCTATTTATCGTAAGGCTTCAGAGTATTCTCTTTATAGAATTGAAAAAACTCCGTCTCTTAAAAAGAAACAAGGACAATATTCAGTTATAGCTCCTGGAGGATTAATATTAAAGCGAGGTCACGATCTAAAATCCATACTGCGTATTTTTGACAGGCATCGTTTCAATGTGAAATAAAATACCGCCCCTGAAGCTCAGAAGCGGTATTTTATTTTAGTCTCACATAAAGACTTTATTTAAGTTTGTGCTAGTAAGAAGTTAGGCTTCTGAACCTGAAAATCTTTCAACCATAGTTTTTACTATAATTGCTACAGCAGCAGCACTAAAGACAGAGCTTAAGCTTCCTAGAATATTAGTAAGAGTTTCTCCTACAGCTATTAGTCCTCCAAGAGCGCCTGAGCCACCAGCCATTAAGAATATAGCTGCAATCATTACGCCTCGACGGTGGTCGGCTGCTGAAGCATATCCAGCTATCAAGCCCAGAACGGCAAGAATAGTTCCGTCATGACCAGTGTTGACAAATGTTAATACAACGGCGGCTAATGTGCCTAAACCCCACCCAATTTTTGCAATATCCATAGTTTTTCTCCCCTATGTTTTATGAACGATAAATCTCGTTACATTGCGGACTAAGCAATATTTTGCTTTAGTCTTATTCAAGGCTGTCACAAATATGTCTTTGTGGCAAGAGAAGAAAGGCACAAAAAAACCCCGCTTATTTGAATAAGCGAGGCTCAATTTATTTTTATAAATTCTTAATTTGTCAGTCGCGACCAAATAAGCTTAAGAGTATTTGGAACATATTTACAAAGGATAATAGTAAAGATGCCGCTCCATATGCTGATAGTTTTTCCAACATTAAATCGTTACCGCTAAAGGAATAGTATGTTCGTTTTAACATCTGGGTTTCCCAGGCTGTAATCATTGCAATTGCCCCTAAAACTATAAGATTCATTGTATTAAAGACTGCTCCTCCTGCTTCTGGTGCCATTCCTGGTACGAATGCAAATACTAAGCTCATTACAATATATACAAGGAAAGCGGCAAAGGCATATTTAGCATATGTACCTAGGTTGCGTTCAGTAGTATAACCAAATAAGCTTAGGGCTGCAAACATTGCTACCGTCATGAAAAACACTTTAGCAACAATTACTCCAGGCACGAAGGCGGCAATGGCTGACATGAATATGCCTAAAAATGCAGCAAATATGAAAAGAAATCTTAACACGCCTGCTTTAGACATTGTTGGTAATTTAGCGCCAACGCTACCAAATAATACTGGAATGGCTATAACAAAGCCAAGAAGAATGAATGGGTTTCCGCGCAATACTGCGTGGGGAAGTATGTCCTTTGCAAGAAAGGCAACACCTGCTGTTACTGTCATTGCAAGCGCCATATACCGATATGTACCAAGCATAAAGTTTTTAAGACCTAGGTCTATCTCACCTGCTTCTGCTACTGTGCGATTATACTGCTGATTCATTAATTGCTCCATTTTAAAATTGCACTCTTGCGAGTTATCCATTCTACATATAATGCATTTTTAATAAAATTCCAATAGCTAGCATTAATAAATGGCTAGTCTTTTATTTTGCCCCAGAGGATTGATTATGGATTTAAGAAAACTAGGTAGAACTAACCTTGAGGTAACGTCTATTTGTCTTGGAACCATGACTTGGGGTGAGCAAAATACAGAAAGTGATGCTCACGAACAATTAGATTATGCTTTAGGTCGAGGGATCAACTTTATTGATACCGCTGAGATGTACCCCGTGCCTGGTCATCCGAAAACTCAGGGCAGAACTGAGAACTATATTGGGTCATGGATAAAAACCAGAAAAAATCGAGATAAGTTCATCTTAGCATCTAAGATTACAGGGCGGTCAAACATGAATTGGTGTCGAGAGAATGACAAAGAAACTAGACATACTCCAAAACAAATCAATGAAGCTATAGAAGGCTCTTTACGCAGATTGAACACTGATTACATTGACCTTTATCAACTTCATTGGCCGGATAGGAAAATTCCACCTTTTGGTTTCCACTCCTACCGGGATTATGATCCGAATGATATGGTGCCCTTAGAAGATATACTAGGAACACTTCACAGACACGTTGAAAAAGGAAATATCAGGCATGTAGGTTTATCCAATGAATTTGGCTGGGCTACTATGAAATATTTAGAATTAGCAAATAAAAACAACTGGCCTCGAATTGTCTCCAATCAATGTGTATATAACCTAATAGCAAGAAGGTTTGACTATGATTTGGCCGAGATTGCCATGAGAGAGCAGGTTGGTCTTTTAGCTTATTCACCGCGTGCTATGGGCTTTTTGACAGGAAAATATGACTCGGGAGTATCACCTGTAGGATCGAGAGGTAATTTATTTAAAGATTTTATGGGCGCTTATTGGGATGCAGAAAACGGATGGCGTGATTGCAACGCAACGGCATTGAAGTTTGGCCTTACTCCAACACAGTTTGCATTAAAGTTTGTTGAAACTCGTAAATTTGTTACCTCCAGCATTATTGGAGCGACATCTTTGAAGCAATTAATAGAGAATATTGATGCGCATGACGTTAAATGGTCTAATGAAATGGAAAAAGAGGCTCATAGGATACATAAAACATATCGATGTCCAGCTGGGCGATGATTTTAACGGTATTGTTTTGTTATGATATTATTCACTGCACTAAGATTACCGCAAAGGCTTTCTAAGCAAATTTTAAATACTCAGAGAGGTGTTACAGGTACAAGGTGGTCAGATATTGATAATTTGCATATCACAACATGTTATTATGGAGATATTGATTTGGATATTGCGGAGACATTAGATTATGAATTGGCCCGGTATCCATTACCTAGTTTTGAACTTCAACTTGAAGGTTCGGGACACACCGGAAATGCGCCACCCCTTACATTGTGGTTGGGTGTAAAAAATAATAAATTTCTACATGATTTGAATAGATACTGCATCTCCGCTGCAAAGCGGGCAGGAATAAATCCTGATATGCGAGATTATAAACCTCATGTGACTTTGGGTTATCTTGGTGCAATAACCCCCTTAGAGAGGGTAATGTCTTTTGAAAAAAGAACATCGAGATTTAATTCTGCTCCATTTTTAATTGATGAAATGATTTTGTATTCGAGTCACAGAAGGTCAAATAATAACAACCTATATAAGATGGAAGCTACGTACCCAATGCTTCTATCTTAGACAAACTAAATAGGAATGAAGTAATTGTTAACTTCGGGGTTTATGAATCATTAAGAGTTATTTAAAAAATATTCGAGCCCCCTCTTGCGACTTCACTCATCCTTCCCTACATGACCCATAGTCGGTGTGCGAGATTTTGTGCACCGTTTAATTTTAACCTAGTAAACGCAAGAGACTATTATGAAATTTCGTCCTCTACATGACCGCGTGCTCGTTGAGCGCGTAAAAGAAGATACGAAGACTGCTGGCGGCATTATTATTCCGGACACAGCTACTGAGAAACCCTCTGAGGGTAGTGTAGTTGCAGTTGGCCCTGGCACACGCAATGATGATGGTAAATTCACAGCTCTCGATGTTAAAAAAGGTGACCGTGTACTATTTGGTAAATGGGGTGGCACTGAAGTTAAGGTCGATGGTAAAGAACTGCTAATCATGAAAGAATCCGATATCATGGGAATTATTGATTAATTCCTCCAAAACCCCTGTAGTTATTCTGATTACTGCAGGAAATAACTTAACAATAACAATTAATCTCTAGGGAGACTTAACTATGGCGGCAAAAGACGTCAAATTCGGGACTGACGCCCGAGCAAAAATGCTTGAGGGTGTTGATATCCTAGCAAATGCAGTGAAAACCACATTAGGTCCTAAAGGCCGAAACGTTGTGATTGAGCGTAGCTATGGTGCTCCGCGAACAACAAAAGACGGTGTTTCTGTCGCCAAAGAAATAGAACTTGAAGATCGCTATCAAAACTTGGGCGCTATGATGCTTCGTGAAGTTGCATCTAAAACAAATGATAAAGCTGGCGATGGTACGACAACTGCTACTGTTCTAGCTCAAGCCATTGTTCGTGAAGGACTCAAACGCGTAGCTGCGGGCATGAACCCTATGGACCTTAAGCGCGGTATAGACAAAGCTTCTAGTGAGATAGCAGGAGATTTGTTAAAAAAAGCCACAAAGATCACTAAATCATCTGAAATTGCGCAAGTAGGCACCATCTCAGCTAATGGTGAGGCTTCAATCGGAAAAATGATTGCAGACGCCATGGGTAAGGTTGGTAATGAAGGTGTAATTACTGTAGAAGAAGGAAAGACTGCCGAAACTGAACTAGACGTTGTTGAAGGCATGCAGTTTGACCGCGGTTATTTATCTCCTTATTTTATCACAAATGCTGAAAAAATGAAAACAGAATTAGATGATCCATATATACTTCTTAACGAAGGAAAACTTACTTCATTACAGCCAATGCTACCAATACTAGAAGCTGTTGTTCAAACGGGTAAGCCACTCCTAATCATTGCTGAAGATATTGAAGGTGAGGCATTAGCAACCTTAGTAGTTAATAAATTGAGGGGTGGACTTAAGATAGCTGCTGTTAAAGCTCCTGGATTTGGGGATCGCCGCAAAGCAATGCTACAAGATATAGCTATATTGACAAATGGTACTGTTATTTCTGAAGACCTTGGTATTAAACTCGATAATGTTACTATCAAAGATCTTGGAACCGCAAAGCATGTTCATATCTCCAAAGATGATACAGTCATCGTTGATGGTCAGGGCAAGAAAAAAGACATCAAAGCCCGTGTTGAGCAAATACGTCAACAAGCTGAAGCCACTTCTTCAGACTACGACCGTGAAAAGTTGCAGGAACGTCTTGCAAAGCTTGCTGGAGGCGTAGCTGTTATTAAAGTTGGCGGTAGCACCGAGATAGAAGTTAAGGAACGTAAAGACCGTGTTGATGA
>JABGVR010000231.1 GCA_018645985.1 Hellea sp.
TATCTTTTAAATTCAGCATTTAATTTAATAAGTTCCCATTTACACTAATTACAAACCGTAATTACTTACGCTTATTATAATAATTTGTTTATATAATTCAATGAGGTAGCCAATATTAGTCTCAAGGTTATATTTTTGATTTTCGTACATCATTAGAAAATAAATAAAAGACCATAATGCGCCAAAATTAAAATTAAATCAAAAAATATTTGCCTTCCGTCAGCACTAATAAGTCCAAATAGGATAATTTGAATGCCAGCATGAGCAGGCGCGGGAATTGTCATGATAACGCCGTTGCAGAGAACTTCTTTCATCTGCTGAAACGCGAACGCATCAGCGGCGGACGTACACCACGCGCGATGCTGCAAGGCAGGATGTGTTTGCTAACATCAAGATGTTTTGCAACCCAACACGCAAGCACACGAACAACGGCATGCTGTCACCGTTTGACTATGAAATGAAACAACAGAAAATGAATGAGGCAGGTGTCTAAGAAACTAGGGGCGCCTCAAAGCACCAGCGGAAAGTACTGTTTAAAGAACTGATTTAGGTTAGTTTTATCCACCATCGTCGTTAAGTGCTATAAAGGCTTCAATTTATTGGTCTAATCCAACTGCACACCAGTTCTCTTATCATCAACTCCTTTTTATATCTGATTGGATTCCAACCAGAAATTTCTTCAAAAACCTTTGTGATCTCTCCCTCCCCCATAAACTCTGAAAACCATGTACTGGAAAGATAAATCATCCTTGGCAAATTACAGTCAAAAACAACGTCATAAACTTCTGATAAACCAAATGTCATTGCAGATTGGCCAGGAATATTAACCATTATACTAGCCCCCATTTGATCAGGCTCAAGCTCACCAAACCGCCATTGCTCAATCCAACCATTATTATCATAAAAATATTGTTCACTATTAGTGTCGTCATTAATAGCAACCCATTCCTGTGCAAACGAAGGAAAAGCGTACGTCCACAACGCAGTTAAAAGAGATACTAAGAAAAGTTTAATTTTGATCACGTTTCACCTGAGAGATAGAAATGAAATCAAGTAAAAAAGTACTTAACTCAATCCCAAAGTTATAAAATTTATGCTTGCTATTTAAAGAACAGGCCAGCGCCAGTTTTATCGAAGATTCCACCATCATATTTAAAACTCTCACGCCCATTGACCGTTCCCTTCCACATTAAATAGGCGTCGCCATTATTCTCAGCGGCAATGGCGATAACCTCAAGTCCTTCACCCCTAAGTTTTATAGTTGTTGGGTGAAATGCATCTGGAGAAAGCATAAAATTTATAGCGTTCATTTCCGTTGACATCTTATTGAAGGAGTCGCCCGTTTTAAGTTGAACTAAACTATAGTCTTTAAGGATGTCAGACTGAGATATATGTAAAAAATATGCACTACTATTTGTGCTATCTGTCGAAATCGGTAATTGCCCTTCTATAACGACTTCAAAGCCCATATCTGTGGTAGCCAGTTCGAAATCATCTAACTCTATATAGTTATCCAAAATATCTTCGATTGCACTCACTTGCGCCTTCTGAGCGTCATCCAAATCACCAATTGAAGAGAATATAGCTTCAAACGAGACCATTTCTTCTTGTCCAGACTTCGCAGATTGAAGATCTTTTTCTGTCATACTAATTTCCACTTTTTGGGCTTTGCAAGCACCTAAGGCGATCAAGCTAACAGCTAGTATTAACGTTTTTTTAAGCATTTTAATTATTCTCGTTTTGGATCTTAAACTTAAGTTTCGACAGCATATTGTACTTGTAAATAGATAGTCAATTTGAGACTTAAAGTTGTTTTCTTATCCGTTGTCAGAGTATTTAAGTCACATGGAGACCTGCACTAAGAGATGGCTTAGATCATCTTGCTGACATGATTATGTGGTAATTTTGTGTTGTGGCAAGCGCCGTGCTTCAAAGATCTTTTGCTTGATCCTTTTTCTTTATTTTAATTGACGGGCTTTGCTTCCACAGGTGGCATTACCGATTATGCCGCAAGCCTTGGGATAGAGGTGAACTTCTAAGCTTCACAAAAGACAGATTAGAGGCGATAAATTTCTTCCCATTTGGTTACTAGATGCTTCTCAATAAAAAAGTTTCCGA
>JABGVR010000232.1 GCA_018645985.1 Hellea sp.
GTTGCAATTTCTAATGATGACACTGGAATTTCTGAAGACCCTGATGTTAGGTTCGAAGTGGCGAAAAGAATAGTTAATAGAGCATCTGATTATGGAATTAAACCAGAAGATGTCGTTGTTGACCCTCTTGTAATGCCAATTGGAGCAATTAATAGTGCTGGAACTGATGTTTTTAAGCTTGTAGGCCGTTTGCGAAAAGAATTAGGCGTAAATACTACATGTGGGGCATCTAACGTGGCATTCGGTTTGCCTGAAAGGCATACAATTAATAATGCTTTTCTGCCGATGTTAGCTGCTGCAGGAATGACCTCAGCGATAGTTAATCCACTCCATGAGGGGCTTGTACCTGCTGTGCGAGCCGCTGATGTTCTTAATGGAGTCGACCCTAGTTGTTCAAATTGGATAAAAAATTACCGGCCTGCGCCCGCTGAAGTCGATGAGGGCGGACGTCGTGGTCGTGGCGGCCGTCGCCGTCGTGGTTGATGCGGTCCACACAGGATCTTGTTTATGCGGCGCGGTATCATGTTGCGCCGTAGGTTTGTATAATATATGTGGTTTTAATACGATAAGTATCTTGGCGGGTTCTCTTGACAACATGCAAGGACTCGCTGTCAAAGGTCGTATCTACACCTCAGAAAAGGCTGGCTATTATGACATTACAGATGGATTGCCGCAATATGGTACCTATTCACCCGGGAGTACCCGTTAGTTAATGGGGACCCATACGATCATATTTACGCCTACCGGTTTACAGGCAACAGCTGAAGACGGCGAAACTGTCTATGAGGTTGGCTTAAAGGCAGGAGTTGATATTCAATCCATATGCGGTGGTAAAGGGCTTTGCAAGCGCTGCCAAATAGAGATTGATAGAGGTAAGCACGCTAAGTTTAAAATGGATGTCACTGAAGACAATTATTCTAAACTTTCCCCAACAGAGAAGAAGGCTATTCATGATGGTGAATTACCCAAAGGACGCCGCCTGTCTTGTAGAACAAAAGTGCGGGGTAATTTAGTTATAGATATTCCAGCGGACTCGCGTGAACGTGAAACCTCCATACAAAAGAAAAGTACGAAGTTTGAAACAAAACTTAACCCTGCAATTCGCCTTTATATGGTACAGCTCCCTATCCCAACCCTTGAGGATAATCCTAGTGATGGTGAAGCTTTAGTAAAGATGTTGCATGATGAGCATGGCCTATTTGTGAGTCCATCTCACCGTATGTTGATAAAGTTGCAAGGCATACTGCGCCCTAGCGAAAATAAGCGTACCGTGATCGCCGTAGTGCGAGATGGACAGGTTATTATTGATGTTTGGCCACCTTCACCATTTGACCTTTACGGTGCAGCAATCGATATTGGGTCTACCTCTATAGCGCTTTATGTATTCAATCTCACAACAGGTGAGCCCGTTTACGAAACGGTGGCAATGAACCCCCAAATCCGTTTTGGCGAAGACCTGATGAGCCGTGTGTCCTATATCATGATGAATAAAGGCGGGGAGGTGAAACTCACTGCAGCCATTCGTACACAAATACGTGAGATGATTGCTGAGGCGGTTAAAATCTTGGAGCTTGGCGACAATCAATTACTTGACGTCATTTGTGTAGGTAACCCTATCATGCACCATCTGTTTATTGGTGCTAATCCGATTGAACTCGGCGTTGCACCATTTACATTAGCTATTAAAGATTGGGTTGACATTCCTGCTGGGCAATTAGACCTTGGACTATCTGATATGGCACAAGTTTCCCTTTTTCCGCTCATTGGCGGTCACGTAGGGGCGGATACATCTGCGGCTTATTTAACTCAAATAGAACGTATGAAAGGTAGTTCAGTACTACTTGTAGATATCGGTACCAATGCGGAAATTGTACTCTCACATAATGGGAAAGTTGTAGCGGCTTCATCACCGACAGGGCCTGCGCTTGAGGGTGCAGAAATAAGTTCGGGTGTGAGGGCTACTAATGGGGCGATTGAGAGAGTTAGAATTGACCCTGATACAAAAGATTACAGAGTAAAAGTTATTGGAAAAGAAAAATGGTTCGATAAAAGTAATATTCATGATTTAGATCAAATTATTCCAGGTATATGTGGCTCAGGAATATTTGAGGTAATGGTTGAATTGGCCAATGCTGGGTTGATTGATCAATCAGGTTTATTTAAACCTGAAATAGCACCGGATAAATTTATAAAAAAAGGTAATGTTTGGACGTATATCCTCATTGAACAAGCGGATAAACCCATAGTAATTCAACAAACTGATATAAGGGCGGTTCAGCTTGCAAAGGCAGCTTTGTATGCTGGCGTTCAATTATTAGCAGAAAGCCTAAAGTGTGAAACGTTTGACGAGATTTTGTTGGCGGGTGCATTTGGTACGCATTTGGATAGTAAATATGTATCAGAAATAGGTATTATTCCTAATGCGCCATCCAATATTATTTCTAGCATAGGTAACGCAGCTGGAATGGGAGCTGCAATGGCTTTACTAAACATTGATGAACGAAAAAACATTATTAAAGCAGTTAAACAAATAGACAAAATAGAGACTGCCACTGAACAAAAATTTCAAGATTATTTTATAAATGCAATGAAATTTCCTACAGCACCTCTCGCAATTAAAAGTAATAAAAGAAATAGACGGAGAAAAACACAATAATAGTTTATTTTGTCTCTATAATTAAAAGAGCTAATGATAATAAATAAATGCTATTTTATATCACAAATAATATTAATGTAATTTTTAAAAAAGGCTCGATTTATGGCTAGAAGAGAAAGATCAGGCGGAAGAGCAGGGCGTGCTGCTGCACGTGCAGTCGAGACACCCCCTCGGGATGCATATATTAAACGAAACATACCCACCTATTCAGTATTAAATGATACTGACCTCGCCCAGCTTGAAGATAATGCAGATAAATTATTGGAAGAAGTTGGTTTAGAAATTCAAGATGACCAAGAATCAGTTGATTACTTTGTAAAAGCAGGTGCGAGTGCTGATGGCGATCGTGTAAAGTTTCCTCGCGGTATGTGCCGAGAGATTATTAAAGCTACAGCACCAAAAGAATTTACACAATTTGCTCGCAATCCAAAAAATAATGTCCAGATTGGCGGCAACAATACTGTACTTGTTCCTGCTTATGGTCCTCCTTTTGTGTATTCCAAAGAGGGCGGTAGGAGATATGCCAATATAGAAGATTTCAGAAATTTTGTAAAACTCGCTTACATGTCACCAAACTTGCATCATAGTGGCGGAACGGTTTGTGAGCCAGTTGATTTGCCTGTTAACAAAAGGCATTTTGACATGAATTATAGTCATATTAAATATTCTGATAAAGCCTTCATGGGTTCGGTCACTCAACCAGAAAGAGCAGAAGATACCGTTGATATGGCTAAAATTGTTTTTGGAGACGATTTTGTTGAGGAAAACTGCGTTCTTGTAAACTTAATTAATGCTAACTCTCCAATGACATGGGATCGAGTTATGCTAGGTTCATTAAAAAATTATGCTCGTCATGGCCAATGTGCCATGCCAAGTCCATTCGTTGTTTCTGGCGCTATGTCTCCAGTAACTGCTGCTGGAGTTGCAGCTCAAAGTTTGGCAGAAGGACTAGCTGGTATGGCCTTAACGCAACTCGTGAGGCCAGGTGCACCTGTTATTTATGGAAATTTTGTAACTTCAATGTCAATGCAAACAGGCGCCCCTACTTTCGGAACACCTGAGGCATCATTAATAATAAATATGAGTGCTGCTCTTGCGCGAAGGCTTGGTGTGCCATTTCGTTCTGCAGGCGGATTTAATGCATCAAAAATTCCAGATGCTCAAGCAGGCTATGAGGCTGCAAATAGCCTGCAAACTGGTTTGTTAGCTGGAGTTAACTTTATGTTACATACTGCTGGGTGGCTCGAGGGCGGTCTTGCTATGGGCTATGAGAAATTCATAATGGATGCTGATCAAGCGGGTATGATGGCAAAATTTGCTAAAGGCGTAGATATGTCCGACAACGGACAGGCCTTAGATGCTATAGCTGAAGTTGGGCCAGGTCAGCATTTTTTAGGTTGTGATCATACACAAAAAAACTTTAAAACTGCTTTTTATCAATCAAATGTTTCTGACAACAGTAGTTATGAACAGTGGGTAGAGGATGGAAGTTTATCTGCGGAGGACAGAGCTGAAAGTGTTTATAAAAAAATGTTAGATGAATATGTTGCTCCTGAACTTGATCCGGAGGTTGACAGAAAACTATTAGATTATATGGAAATGAGAAAATCTAGCTTTCCTGATAGTAATATTAGTTAAAAGTCCAGGGCTCTCTGCTAAATACTTCGACAATCATTGGTATAAAGTAATCAAGAGGTAGAGTATTATAGTTGGGATCAAAACTTGTTTGATCCCATTTTTCACAGAAGTTAACAGCAGCCGCAAAGTGCTCATGATTCTTGAACTTTTGACTTTCTTTTGGGTTTAAGCCAATTTTTTCGCCATAATATTTCAATTGAAAAATACCGTGATGTTTGATTACCCATCGACATTCCTCTCTTACATAAGGGGCTATAATTGTTGCTGCAAAGCTGTCATGATTTAATGGCGCTAAATCATCCCCAATATCGTGAATTAAAGAGCTGATTATCCAGTCAATATCAGCGCCATCTCTTAGTGCTCTTGTTGCTGTTTGCAAACAATGCTCCAGTCGGTCTATTTTATAGCCAGAGAAACTATTTTTTAGCTTTTCCAGAGCGATTACAATTCGATTTGGCAAACCAGCGAGGAATTTTTTTTCATGCTCTGCAAGTAGAGTATAATCTTCAACCGTACCGTCTTCCATTCTGGTGAAATCAACTGTTTTCATGTTATAGCTCAGTGGGCACAGAAGTTACTTTACTACCTTTTGATAGCATTCGGTAAAGGCTTGTCACCCCGTCGTGGTCAGTATAGCAACCTTGCAAATGTCTAACTCCTTCAGCGCCATTATATTTTGTTCTTCCATGAAGCAATCTATAATTATCCATCATCAAAAGAGTACCTTTTTTGAAAGGAAACTGTATCTGATAATTTGGGTGGTTACTAAGTTCATTTAATCTTTTTCTTCCCGCATAAAAATAATCTAATGTTTTTTTATCTAGGGCAGGCACATAATCAAGCCTGTTACTCAGACGAATTCGGTTTATGATATTATTATGATTTCTTTCTATAATTGACCCCCAGTTTTCTAAAATAGCTGATGGTCCTTCATACCGAAACCGTACATTAACATTTTCTAAAATTTTAGAGTGTTCTGGCATCTCTAATTCTAGTTGTTTGATTATGGCTACGCCGTCTACTAAAGTCGATAGTCCACCAGATACATTATTTTCAAGGCAATGGAGAAATTGAATTCCAGGAACTGGTTCTCGGTATGGATTATCTGTATGGGATGATAAGGCATCATCAGTATAAGCTGTATCCGTGGGCATTCTTTTTATCTCAACATTAAATAGTTTTCCCCAATGTGTGTGTCTTACATAGCCGAATTTTCCTGCTAACTTCAATAAAGAGTCTTTTTCTGTCGGCGTATTTTCCATGACACAGAAGCCATACTTTAGAAAGTTATGCAACATATGCTTTAGGTTGGAAGGGTCTTTTAGGCATTCCCAATTTATTCTTTTTAGATTTATAGAGGCTGTCCAACTTTCTAATACTGGAGGGCTCTCAACGTCCTTAAGCCACCCAATTTCATTTTTTATCTGATCTAAATTGAAATGACCCTCAAATGAGTCACTAAAGTAGATGTCTAATTTAGATTTTTCTGAAATTTTTGCTTCTAACACCTTTAAATCAGATTGAAAAAGTGAGTGCTCATATTTCCTTTGTTTGGTTATTGGATCTAATGTGTCAGAGTTTAATGCTCTTTCTCGGAGCCATAATGGGTGAAGTACTATACTGTTTTCTTGGCTAGTTAAGATTAGTTCGCCTGTTTGTGGTTTCACAAAAACCGCATCATGACCTCGAAGCATAAAGAATCCTTAAATGATTGTTTACAATCTATTACATAAACTGCAGGGTTAAAATATAATAAAAATCTATTATCAGAAATAATTATATTATGTTTCAAAAAGAAAAAACTTATAAATCTCCTGTAAAAGATCAAAAAATAATCAAAGCCTTTGGCATGGAAATGCATAATCCTGTATTTGTTATCAGCGCGCTTTTGATACTGATATTTTCTATTATTACATTGGTTTTTCCAAGCGCATCAAATAGCGCTCTTAACGGTGCACAATTATGGACATTATCCAAATTTGATTGGTTTTATTCCTTAATCCCTGTTTTAATTTTAACTCTTTGCGTAGTCTTAGCTGTATCACCTTTTGGTAAAATTAAACTTGGCGGAAAGGATGCTAAGCCCGAGTACAAAGTAGGTTCTTGGATTGCAATGCTCTTTGCAGCTGGTGTCGGTATCGGTTTTATGTTTTACGGATCCGCCGAGCCCCTGGGTTACTATACTGATTGGTTTGGCACTCCGTTCAATGTGTCAGCTGAAACTGTTGATGCCAGGAGGCTGGCATTCACAACTTCAGTTTTTCATTGGGGACTCTCAGCCTGGTCTATTTATGCTATTGTAGGCTTAACATTAGCTTTCTTTGCATATAATATGGATCTTCCACTCACAATTCGTTCTGCATTTTTTCCTATATTTGGTGAAAAGATATGGGGTTGGCGTGGACATATAATCGATATGTTTGCGGTCGTTTCTACTATTTTTGGACTAGCATGCACAATTGGCATAGGAGCAACGCAAGCTACAGGCGGACTTAGCTATATATTTGATGTTGAAGCTACTAAAAGCCTTCAAATTATATTGATTTTTACTATAACGATCATTGCTATTTTTTCTATCCTTAGGGGAATGAATGGCGGGGTAAAACTATTAAGTAATGTGAATATGTTTTTTGCAGGATTGCTGTTGTTTTTTGTAATTATGGCGGGTCCAACGGTTGGAATATTTGAAAGCATGTTCGAAACATTTATTTATTCAGTACCGGATAGTTTACGATTGACTAACTGGGTCGGTAGAGCCGACAAAAACTTTTTTCACGACTGGACAATTTTTTATTGGGCCTGGTGGATTGCGTGGTCGCCGTTTGTTGGAATGTTTATTGCTAAGATATCTAAAGGAAGAACAATACGTCAATTCATGATGGGAGTATTAATTGCGCCTTTTAGTATAGGTTTAGTATGGTTTACGGCTTTTGGGGAAACGGCTATTTCCCAATTTGAAGATAAAGTAGGAGACTTATCTGAGGGCATGACTGACTCCTCCTTAACTTTATTTCAAATGCTTAATAGTTTGCCTTATTCTGACGTAACTTCTGTTGTAGCAATCTTTTTATTAATTATCTTTATAGTCACATCTGCTGATTCAGGTTCACTGGTAGTAGACAGTTTGACATCGGGTACTCAGAAGGACACACCAGTTAGACAAAGAGTTTTTTGGGCAATATTAATAGGATTAACATCTATAGCTTTACTCTACGGGGGTGGTGAGGAAGCTTTAAAATCATTGCAAGCGGGCACAGTTACTGCCGCTCTGCCGTTTAGCTTTATAGTCCTTCTTTATGGATTCTGCTTAATAAAGGGTTTGCTGTCTTATACAAAGAGAAATAATGACTAGGACTATTTTTGATCAGCTCTAAATAGTGACTTTAAGTCCCATTGCGCATTTTCTCTGAACATAAACTTGTTCAGAGAAAGAGATACTATAATCATTGCTAACAAATTTATTGCCATAAGGTGAATGTAATGAAACTTTACATTCTGCGTCTCCATTGATGCATTTTCAGCTAATGGCAACAGCATCCAATAATAAAATATTACTCCAAAAATAACTGAAATGATTACAGAGCGTGCATCAATGTTTTTAAATAAGAGTCCTACTATAAAGGCTGCTAATATAGGCATTGAAAGTAAACCATATAACCGCTGAACCGTGTTGATGATACTTTGTTCTGGGTTGTTGAAAATTGGTATCATCATAAAAGCCATGATAACCATTATTATTGATACCCACAAAGAAAGCTTTTTAACGTTAGGGTTTTTACTTATGTAAGTTTTATGTATATCACAGACCCAGAGTGCTGCAGAAGCATTAAGAATAGAATTAAATGTTGTGAGAACTGCCGCAACAATGGCAGCAGCAAAAGCTCCAGAAAGAAAGCTTGGTAGTAAATCGCCTACCAGTGTCCCATAAGCTGCATCTCCAATATCTCCATATAGTTTGTAAGCCACTATACCAGGAATAACGATTATCGGAGGCACAATTAACAGTCTAATTATGGCTGCAGCAAGTATACCTTTTTGCGCTTCTTTTACTGATGGCGATGCCATTGCTCTTTGTGTTATTGTTTGATTGGTCGACCAATAAAACATTTGAATAAAAACCATTCCTGTAAAAAGTGTTGAAAATGGTATATCAGAATCTGGCGTTCCAATAAGTGTAAGCCTTTCTTTAGGTATTCCTGACAAATCAAAGTTTATTGTGTTTAAAGCTATTAATGTCACCGTAATTGCAAGTCCAAGGAGTAAAATACCTGAAAAGGTATCTGAAATAGCAACTGCACGAAGTCCTCCAAATATAGAATATGCAGCCCCAAAACCAGCAAATAAGATGGCCAGAACATATAAGTTTATATCGACGTTAAACATGCTTTGTATAAATAAAGATCCGCCATATAGTATTGCGGGTAAGAAAATAAAAATATTACCTAGTAAAAAAAGTAATGAAACAAGTGCCCGTATGTGTTTGTTTTTATATCTTATTTCTAATAATTCTGTTGTGGTTGTGCAGTTGTATTTATAATAAATAGGTATAAAAATGAAACAAAGCATACATAGACCTGCAACTGCAGCTAACTCCCACCAAGCAAGTAGAGCCATTTGATTTCCATTCATGCCAACAAGCTGATCGGTTGATAAGTTAGTTAGGGTAATTGAGCCCGCTACAAAGTACCATTTTAGACTACCTCCTGCTAAAAAATACTCTTTTTCTTGGTTTACACTTGAGGAAGATTTTAAACAGTACCACACAGTGACAACAGCAATTGCTAACAGTAGAGAAATAAATATTATTATTTGAATTAATTCAAGCTGCATTTATAATATTCCATTCTATTTGTTTGATATTTTAGTTTGCTTGCTTGTGAATATACTAGGGGAAAATGTGATTATTGCATCAGAAAAAAATATATTTTCTCTAACAAATAAATACTATTCATATGTTTTTTGTGTTGGCGGTAATGGCATACTAGAACATATTTACTATGGTGCGCCACTAACTGACCCTATAAATTCTTTTTCACATCACTACAAAACTCACAGGGATGGAGTTTTACATTTTCAGGGTAAAAAGAATTACAATCTATCTGAAATACCTCAGGAATATCCGACTTTTGGATCAACGGATTTTAGATTTCCAGCTTTTCATTGTAAAAATAAGGATGGAAACACTATATCAGTTCTTAAATATAAAGAGCATTTCATTATTAGTGACAAAAAACTTTTGAACGGCCTACCATCCGCTCGGGGTGGTAAGTGTAATACTTTGATTGTGCGTTTGGAGGATAATCTTCATAAGATTGAAGTTGACCTTGCTTACACAATTTATGAAAATCATGGTGTGCTGGTCAGATCATCTAAAATAAAAAATCACGGAAATAAAAAGCTTGAATTGAGAAATATATATAGCTCTTCAATAGATTTTCCTGCCTCTCAGTACAAGATATTACATCTTCATGGCTCATGGTCCAGAGAGTTCTCAGAGGAGACCATGAGTGTTCCAATGGGGCGTTTCGTCATTGACAGTAACCGCGGTTCATCAAGTGCAGCTCATTCACCCTTTATAGCCCTCTGTGAAGATCAATGTAATGAGGTAAGTGGCAATGTATACTCATCAAGTCTTATTTATAGCGGCAATCATTCGATTTCAGTAGAAAAGGGTGAATTCAACAATATTCGATTGTTAACGGGGATAAATCCTTTTAATTTTAATTGGTCACTTAGTCCTGGTGAATCCTTTCAGAGTCCTGAAGCAGTTCATGCTTTTAGTAAAAATGGGTTAAGGGGAATGTCACATATTTGGCACTCATTCATAAGAGAAAAGATTGCGCCCATAAATTTCAAAAATAAACCAAGGCCCACTTATATTAATACTTGGGAATCATCTTATTTTAAAGTTAACCAGGAGGAGGTTCTTAATCTTGCAGATAAGGCCGTCTCAATTGGTTTAGAGATGGTTGTCTTAGATGATGGGTGGTTTGAAGGGAGAAATGATGATTCATCATCTTTGGGTGATTGGTATGCGGATTCAAATCGCTTCCCGGATGGAATTCAAGATTTGGCAATTAAGATAAAAAATAAAGGACTAAAATTTGGGATCTGGGTTGAACCAGAAATGATTAATACTCGAAGTGAATTGTACAAAAAAAACCCCGACTGGGTTTTAATGGCCCCGGGTCGTATTTCTTCATTGGGCAGGAATCAATTAATATTAGATTATTGTAATGAGGATGTTGTAAATTATATTTTTGATAAACTTGATAAGCTACTCTCTGGAGGTAATATAGATTATATTAAGTGGGATATGAATCGTAATATGTCTGAGGTTGGTTCGCCAAAGGTTGCCAAGCAGAAACAACTTGAGGTTCCACACAGATATATTTTAGGGCTATATTCTATATTGAGCCGTTTAACAAAAAAATACCCTAACGTTTTATTCGAAAATTGTGCTAGCGGTGGTAACAGATTGGACCTTGGTATGCTTAGCTATATGTCACAAAGTTGGCCAAGCGACATGAGTGATCCTATTGGAAGGTTAAAAATTATAAATGGCTGTTCCTATTTATTTCCATTAGATGTGTTATCGGCTTATATTGGTCCATCCCCAAATCATCAAAATGGAAGAATTACTTCAGTCAGTAGTAGGTTTAATGCAGGCGCATTTTGCGCCGCACAAGGAGTCTCACTGAATTATAGTGATATTGATAAAAATAAAGGTGAATTAACTGATCTCGTGAACTTTGCTAAGGAACATTCTTCTGATATGATTGGAGGAAATTTTTATAGACTAAAAAAATCCGATAATGTCTTTTGCTGGCAGTATATTACGAAGGACTATGAAAAGGTTTTCTTGTTGTATTTTCATATATTATCAGGCCCGAATAAACCTTTTGAGCATATAAAGTTTGTAGGGCTAGAAAAAAACAGTGATTACCTGCAAGTCTGTAATGATAAATTATATTCGGGAAATTTATTAATGGAAAATGGATTTACCTTGCCTTATGTTTCAATGACTGATGATAATAATAAAGTTAGTTATATGCCTAAGGGTGACTTTAGTTCAAAACTTTTTGTATTTAAGAAAGTATAGAGGATTTAAATTTGTTAAATGGGTAAGCGAGAAACAAATAAACTTTCACGTGAAGAAAGATTGGCCAAAAATTTGCGAAATAATTTAAAACGGCGAAAAGATGTTAAGAGAAAAAAAGATAATAATCCAAAGTAGTAACTTGCAATCTACTTAAACTTTAAAAGTTGAACTTTCATCACTTAAATGCGAATTCAAGAGTGTTATTCAATAATTATATTTGCTAGGTAATGTCATGGACAAAATCGTAATACAAGGCGGAACCCGATTAAATGGCGAAATAGTCATTGGTGGGGCTAAGAATTCGGCTATTAAACTAATGGCAGTTTGCCTTTTAACAGATAAGCCTGTTTTCTTGAAAAATATGCCTAGACTGCGTGACACTAGATCTATGTCGGAATTGCTTAGTCATCTAGGAGTAAGTATCAATTTGTCCGGTTCAGATAAAATGACATTACATGCCGAGAGTTTATCTTCATCAACTGCGCCCTACGAACTAGTTCGCAAAATGAGGGCAAGTTTTAATGTCTTGGGCCCTCTACTCGCTAGGTCTGGATTTGCTAAAGTCTCTTTACCGGGTGGTTGTGCTATAGGGGCTCGTCCCGTTGATTTGCACCTTAAAGCAATGGAAAGTTTTGGAGCAAAAATCAAGTTAGAGGAGGGTTACGTTATTGCCTCGGCTAAAGCTGGTTTAAAAGGTGCTGAGATAACATTTCCTTTTATTTCTGTTGGAGCAACCGAACATGCAATGCTGACTGCTGTTTTGGCTGAGGGTGAAACCGTATTAAACAATGCTGCTTGCGAGCCAGAAATAGTTGATTTGGCTAATTGCCTAAATGCAATGGGTGCAAAAGTTTCAGGAGCAGGAAGGCCGCGCATATCGATTATAGGTGTATCTTCTTTAAAGGGCGTAGATTATTCAGTTGTGCCTGATAGGATTGAAGCGGGAACGTACGCTTTAGCAGCCGCAACAGTCGGGGGTACTGTTAAATTGTCTAATATATGCAAAGATCATTTAGGGGCTCTGTGGCCATTAATTGAACAGGCTGGGGCGAAGCTAACTTTCGATAGAACATCTGTTTTGATAGAAAGAAATGGAACTAATCTAAGGGCTGTAGATGTTGATACTCAGGCGTATCCGGGTTTTCCAACTGATTTACAGGCGCAGTTTATGACTATGATGTGTTTAGCTGAAGGCACTTCAATAATACGAGAAAATATTTTTGAAAATAGGTTTATGCATTGCCCTGAGCTATCGCGAATGGGCGCGGATATAGATGTTAGGGGTAGAGAGGCGATAGTGCGAGGAGTAAAAGAGCTTAAGGGGGCTCCGGTTATGGCTACTGATTTGAGAGCCTCGGCATCATTAATTTCAGCTGGTATGGCAGCTGAGGGTGAAACCCATGTCGGAAGAGTTTATCATTTAGATCGAGGTTTTGAGAATATAGAGATTAAATTGAGAAACTGCGGAGCCAATATAACAAGGGAAAGTGAGTAGCAGCTATGGCAAAGTTAAAGCTAAAAGCTGAAAGTATACAAGATCTTAAAATCATAGCATCCGCTGTCCAAGATTCTATTTTACGCGCAAGCGACATAAAGTTTTACCAGGGCGGAAGGTATATGAATTTCCGCCTTTTAAGGTTTATAAATGAGAGCGATTCATCCGCGCGAGCTCAATCTGCATTAAGAGTTGACGGTGTTATTAATGTTAGAAGTAAGGGTATAAAAAAAACAGACGACAATGTCATGGCTGTGCTCCTTGATATAAATTTTACTAAAACACAAAGTCCTGCAGGTTTTATTAATTTTGTATTTGCCAACCAAATTGAAATACAAGTTGAAGTTGAATGCATTGATATTCTATTAGCAGACCTTACTGATGCAAAGAAAACAAATAAGACACCAAAGCACTAATATTAAAAGAGTATAATCATATCGAAAATGATCATTATATCGTTGAATTGAACATAGACAGTGAGTCATTGCCAGTTACTAATGTTGAAATGCAGCATGAGAGAAGGGTTGCCATATTTGATTTATTGGAAGAGAATGAATTCCAGCCTAAAGGTAGTGAAAAAGGACCTTATATTGTAGAGCTTGAATTAAAGGATGGCTCTAGGCTTGTTTTCGAAGTTAAGAGAAGCACTGGACTTGATATAGGTAGATATACTATTTCGATGACTCCATTTCGAAGGATAATAAAAGATTATTTCCTGATATGCGATAGTTACCATAACGCTATTCGAACATCAACTTCAGCACAAATTGAAGCCATAGATATGGGAAGAAGAGGTCTTCATAATGAGGGCTCAAGACTACTCAGTGACAGTTTACGTAATTCAATAACTTTAGACTTTAATACTTCGCGTAGAATTTTTACATTAATCTGCTCTCTACATAGGCGTCCATGATGCACACAAAAGAGAATATCAAATCTGTTCTGTTTGTTTGTTATTTAAACTCAATTCGTTCACCAATTGCGGAAGGTTTGGTTAGAAAAAATTATACGAATATTGATGTAAAATCTTGTGGGATAGCTGCTGGGGATCTTGACGATTTAATGGTAGCAATTATGCGAGAAATCTCCATAGATATGAGTTGTCATAAATCTAAGACTCTTGATGAATTGAGTCATTGTCAATTTGACTTAATTATTGCTTTTACTGAACCCGCTTATCAGGCTGCAAAGGCAGTTTTTAACGAAACGGCTAAGTTAATAGAGTTTTGGCCTTTGCCTGATCCCACTCAAGGTTCTCTAGATGTTAGAGCCATAATGAATAATTACAGGGCAATACGGGATAATATAAGTATGCGCTTGAAAAATAATTTTATTTAATAAGGCCTATTATTATGCATTCTTTGGGTATATAGGCCTCAGGAAATATCTCAGGTATACTGAGTCGAAGATGTAAAGGATCAAGCTTGGCTAAAGAAGAACTACTAGAATTTGAAGGAGAAGTTGTCGAACTTCTTCCAAACGCTACATTTAGAGTAAAGTTAGTGAATGATCACGAAATTATCGCTCATACAGCTGGAAGAATGCGTAAAAATCGTATTCGAGTATTGGCTGGTGATAAAGTCACAGTAGAGATGACTCCATACGACCTTACTAAAGGGCGTATCACTTATCGTTTTAAGTAAATAACTTATGGGTGAAAGACCTAAATTAATACTAGCTAGCCAATCTCCAAGAAGATCTGCATTGTTAGCAAGAATTGGAATTATTCCTGACTTAATTTCCCCAGCCGATATAAATGAAGATATTATTCAAGGAGAACTTCCACGAGATTATGTTTCAAGGCTAGCTTGTGAAAAAGCCACTAAAATTTCAGGAGATTTCCCCGATCACATCGTATTGGCAGCCGACACTACCGTAGCTATTGGTCGTCGTATTTTACCTAAAGCTGAAACTATCGCTGATGCTAAATATTGTTTGCAGCTTATTTCAGGCCGCAATCATAGGGTTTTCACATGTATTGCTGTTGTCAAAAGTAATGGTGAGATTTTAAAACGTGTAGTGGAGACCCGTTTAAAGATGAAACGTTTGTCTGAAGCCGAATTTAAGGATTATATTCACAGTCAGGAATGGCAAGGTAAAGCGGGTGGCTATAGCATACAGGGTAGCGCTGAAAGCTTTGTTATAAAGATTGTTGGTTCATATTCAAATGTCGTTGGTTTGCCTCTCTATGAAACTAGAAATATGCTCCGGGGTTCAGGTTATATTTTATGAAACGTCGTTGTGTAATTGAGCATTGCATTGGTGAAACTAGAGCAGCGATTTATGAAAATAGAAAACTAGTTGAGTTACATTTACGAAGAGAATCTAAAAATTTAAATCCATATATAGGTGATATTTTTGTAGGTAAAATATCTAGAATTGACCAAAGTATAGGTGGGGCTTTTGTTGCTTTAGGGGATAGCCTTAATGGTTTGTTAAAATTTTCAAACTCATCTGGAAGCCCTCGTTTTACAGAAGGTTTTTATGGTCACTTTGAGATAACTAAAGCTTCTGACTTAAGTAAATCACCTTTGTTGAAATTTGTTAAAAAAGTGGAAAAATCAAAAACAGGTAAAATTTCAGGCGATGATTTAAAATCTTATCTGTCAAAAAGATTTTTAGATTTAGAGTTTGCAGAAGCAAGTGTTTCAATTTTAGATGAAAGTACAGATGTTGAACTATCAATTGATGGTGGAGGCTCTATCTCGATTGAGCAAACGAGAGCTTTAGTTGCCATCGATGTTGATAAAGGTGGTGCAGTCAGTAGTTATGATGTTTGTCTAAAGGCAGTACCTATGTTGGCTAGAGAAATAAGGTTGAGGGGTCTTGGTGGTTTATTGGTTATTGATTTACCAAATCTAAGACACCCCAAACAACGAAATGCAATTTTTAAGCTTGCTGAGAAAGTTTTTAGTTTTGACCCTAATAATGTTAAGTTGGCACCAATATCACGTTTTGGAGTGCTTGAATTAACGAGGAATAAAGTTACAATTTCACTTAGTGAAATAATGAATGATAATTATGGAAACCCTACCTTAGAAACCATAGCGTTACGTACTATTAGGCAGCTAGTGCGTGAGGGGGTAGCCAAACCAGGAGCCAGATTAACTTTAACAGTAACCCCAACGATTATGGATTGGTTGGACTCATGCGAGTTCGATTGGAAAAGTAAGTTGAACGATAGGATCGGCAAACGCTATAATGTTACAGTGGGTGCGTGTATTGAAATAAAGGCCGACAGATGAGCAAAAATTGCCCAATTTGCAATAAACAAACAATTATTAAATTCGCCCCCTTTTGCTCGAATAGGTGCAGGAATGTAGATTTAGGAAAATGGCTTGATGGGGGATATAGTATTCCTACCAATGAAACATGTATTAATAGTTTTAATGAGTTCGAAAATATTAATGATGATTAAATTTGCATCAATACAAATCTACCTTAGGGATTGATATTAAGTTGAAAACTTTTATTTTTTACTATCAAAAACCTTTTTGCTGTCTACAAAGAAGTAATCAATATTGTAATATTTTTTGTCATCGATTATGTCTTTAATGTTTAAATAGCTAAAACTACTTACTTCAATGCCATTTTGATGGTATTCATTTACAAGACTGGCATCCAACATATGTCTGGGTACACAGACCATAGATATGATATCTCTTAACTTGCCACTCAACGCCCCTTCAATGTACCATCCTGAGCTTTTTCCTATATTATTTGTACTTGGTTGATTTTTTATTTCTCCATTCTGGGATTTAAAAACAATATGGCTCTCTTTTGTACTAGCGGATGGTGGCTTGCACCAGTATGAAAAGCAAAATTTAGATAATGGGGTTAATTTATGTAATGCGTAAATTACCTCGGGTAACCATGAAACATAGATAGATCTATCTGAAAGCTTCTTCTTTACAACGCTGCTATATATGTCTTTTTCATAACCAAAGTCTTTTATGTCAATTAATAGTTTTGCTGATTTATTACTGTGGTTCGATGCTATATCTAGTACCTCATCAAGACTTGGTATCGTTTTAAATCTTCCTTTCAAAGTATTGAAATCACTGTATTTTACTGTATTAATTTTATGTGACACTCCATCATTATCTATTGCTTCAGGGTCATGATAAATAACTGCGGTACCGCATTTAGTGATTCTAATATCGAACTCTACATAAGAAACTTTATTATCTAAGGCCGAAAGTAGTCCTTGGGCTGTATTTTCATTATCACTAAATGTTAAAAAACGATGAGAAATTAATTTTATTTTACTAACCATATAATTTATCTACATATGCTGAATTGTTATAAAAGTATCATTTAGATGGGAGGCTTTTTTCTTTTATTTACGCGCCTTTTTGCCCGTCTTTCTGCTCGCAATTTTATCAATGGTGGCATCCTCGAGGGTAGAATGCTTAATATGTTCTGCTTTTTGTCATATGGCATTTCAGACCAATAAGATATTTCATCTTGGGTCCTACCGCAGCCAAAACAGAAGCCACTTTCTTTTTCCATCGAGCATATTAGTTTGCATGGGTTATCCTGATCTTCAATGAGCAGTTCTTCTGTCTTCTTTTCAGTCATAATATTGTCTTTTGGGCACAAATTCACATTAAAGTAGTCCATAATAATTATTGCAAACTATGTAAATGTTGTATTTGTTAAATACTGATGGTTTTATTTATTATAATCCTTACTAATAAATACATATTATCATTGAACAAATTATAATTTTATTACAATTGTTTATGTTCTAGTGTAATTTTAGTTGTATAATAAATAGAGTTATAAAGGATTAATAAAATTTAATGGCTAATTCTTCATATTACAAACCTGAAACAATAGCGCTGCATACGGGGTATACCCCTGAGTCAGATCACGGTTCTCGTGCTGTCCCTATTTATCAAACTACTAGTTATGCTTTTGATAGCGTTCAAATGGCTTCATCTTTATTTAATGTAGAGCAGGGTGGTCATATATATTCACGGATATCCAACCCTACTGTATCTGTTTTAGAGCAGCGTATGGCCGCTCTTGAGGGAGGTACTGGAGCTATTTGTACAGCTTCTGGTATGTCAGCATTATTTTCCACTTTTATTACATTGTGCTCTGCTGGTGATCATATCGTTTCTTCGGAACAAATATATGGCTCAACAGCTACAACGTTGAGATACACTTTAAAAAGGTTTGGGATTGAATGCGATTTTATACCCATAAATGATATGGATGCCCTAAGGTCCGCTATCAGGCCAAATACTAAACTAGTATTTTGCGAGTCAATTTCCAACCCTGGTATGGAGGTTTCTAATATCCCTGAGATATCTAAGTGTGCCAATTCATTAGGAATCCCCGTGGTTGTGGATGCGACTTTTGCCACACCATCTTTAAATCGACCGATTGAGCACGGGGCCAATATTGTTGTTCATTCAATCACAAAATGGATTGGGGGTCATGGTAATTCAATCGGCGGCTGTATAATTGACGGTGGAAACTTCGATTGGGGCTGTTTAGATGAGAAGAATAAAAAAAAATTCCCTGAGTTGACTGACCCTTATGCGCCTTTTCACGGCATAAACTTTTGGGAAGAGTTCGGACCGACTGCATTTGTTATGAAAGTTAGAAGCGAGGCTATGCGTGATTTAGGGGCGGCACTGTCTCCAAACAATGCTTTTTTAATATTACAAGGTTTGGAAACCTTAGATATAAGAATGAAAAAACATGTGGAAAACACTGTGGCACTGAGAGATTGGCTTTTATCGCAGAATGGCGTATCATGGGTTAGGCACCCAGAAATGCGTGATGATTCACATATAAAAGCGATGTTTCCTTTGGGAGCTGGCTCTATGCTTTGTTTCGGAGTTGTGGGCGAACGAAAAGGCGGTGCCGCATTCATAAATTCATTGTCTTTGGCGACGCATTTAGCGAATGTTGGAGATAGTCGCACATTAGTTCTTCATCCGGGTAGCACGACTCATTCGAGACTGACTAAAGAAGACATGGAAGCTGCGGGAATCAGCGAAGACTTAATTAGAGTTTCTGTAGGCATTGAAAATATAGAGGATATAAAAGTTGATTTTTTAAATGGTATAAAGTCAGCTCTTAGGACTATAAAATAATGTTGGTTCAGGTAGATGAATTAAATATTTTTGTTGCAACTGGCGGTAAAATTTTTGACCCAGACTTACCTACGATACTCTTTTTACACGGAAGCGGCGGGGATCATAGAACATGGGCAATGCAAACCAGATGGTTTGCTTATAACGGTTTTTCTGTCTTAGCACCAGATCTTCCAGGGCATAGTTTGTCAGATGGAAATGCGTTTTCTACTATTGAAGAAAGTGGTATTTGGCTGGCTAAATTTTTGAATACTTTGGGCGTAGATAAGGTTCACTTAGTTGGACACAGCCAAGGTTTTCTGACAGCTTTAGCATTCGCTGAACACCATAATGATTTAGTCCGTTCTATCACTGCTATAGGTACTGCAGCTGAAATTCCTGTAAATGAACACTTAATTAAAACTGCTGAAACTAGCAGGGATAAAGCAGCCGAGATGATGTGTAATTGGGGATTCGGACCAAATGCACATCAAGGTATCAGTTCAGTGCCGGGAATGCAGCCGATTGGCATATCTCGGGCTATAATGAAAAACAATCCTTTAGAGGTAGACCTTAGGGCCTGCGCTGAGTTTAAAAGGGGTTCTGAGATTTCAAAGAATTTGACCATGCATAAACATTGTATTTTAGCAAGTCATGATAAAATGACGCCAATGAAAGCTGGTTTATTGCTAGCAAAAAATATGTCTGTTAATCCACAAATTATCCAGAATTCTGGACATATGTTGCCTATCGAGTCTCCGAAAAAGACACTACTGGCCTTAAGGAAATTTATTGAAACTATAGCGAGTTAAGTAATGAATATCAAAAAAGTTGCAGTTATTGGGGCCGGCACAATGGGCGCAGGAATAGCTGGTCAGGCAGCAAATGCTGGCTGCGAAGTCTTGTTATTGGATTTGCCAAGCGAGAATAGTCCTAACTTATTGGCTCAAAAAGGATTAGA
>JABGVR010000035.1 GCA_018645985.1 Hellea sp.
AAGAAGTAATGGCCGCTATGAAGACATCTCCGTGGTCAACCGAATATTCTTTACCATCAACCTTTACAGCAGAATCTTTTGTATCACTTTTGCCGTATTCGTCGCTTAGTATGTTTAAGAAATGTTTATTAGACCCCTTTAGGTCAAACCTATCTTGTGGTCTTTTAGGGCCTGAAATAGCTGGCATGACAGATGATACATCAAGTGATATTGTATCAGTATAAACCGGTAAAGTGTTATCTCTCCACAAACCTTGTTTTTTTGCGTATGCTTCCACAAGCTCAATGCGTTTTTCATCACGCCCAGTGGCATTTAGATACTTTATTGTATCCTCATCAACTGGGAAGAATCCGCAAGTAGCACCATACTCAGGGGCCATGTTGGCTAATGTCGCTTGATCTTCTAAGGAAAGATGGTCTAGGCCGGATCCATAGAATTCTACAAATTTGCCTACAACACCCTTTAGCCGTAACATTTCCACTACTCTTAATACTAGATCTGTCGCAGTTGCACCTTCAGGAAGTTTTCCGCTTAATTCAAATCCCACTACTTCAGGTATTAACATTGAAATAGGCTGACCCAGCATAGCTGCTTCTGCCTCTATTCCGCCCACCCCCCATCCGAGAACAGATAGGCCATTTATCATTGTAGTGTGGGAGTCTGTTCCTACCAATGTGTCAGGAAAAGCATATGTTTTCCCACCCGATGATTTAGTCCAAACAGTTTGAGCTAGGTTCTCTAAATTCACTTGATGGCATATTCCTGTCCCTGGAGGTACAACAGCAAAGTTGTCAAAAGCTTCTTGCCCCCATTTTAAGAAATCATAACGTTCACCGTTTCTTTCGTATTCTCGTTCAACATTTTTTTTAAATGCTGTATTTGTTCCATAATAATCTACCATAACAGAATGGTCTATAACCAAGTGAACCGGGTTTAATGGGTTAATTGCATTTGCCTTGCCTCCTAGATCCACCATAGCATCACGCATAGCGGCTAAATCCACAACGGCTGGCACACCTGTAAAATCTTGCATTAACACGCGTGCGGGACGATATGCTATCTCATGTGTTGAGGTTCTGGTTTTTAGCCAATCCACCATAGCAAGTATGTCATCTTTAATGACTGTTGATCCGTCTTCATGTCTGAGTAGGTTTTCTAGCAATACTTTAAGAGATTTTGGCAGCTTTGAAATTCCATCCAGACCATTTTTTTCAGCTTCATTTAAATCATAGTATGTGTAAACAGTTTTTCCTACTTTGATTTCTCTTTCACAATTAAAGCTGTCTAAAGATGTCATAATAATACTCACCAAGGGGTTATTTTTTGGGGCTTATAACACTGATGCGTAGAGGATCAATTGTAAAGATACTAGAATAAAGACGCTTTTTACTTTTATTGTTTAATTTTACCATTTTTCTGGATAAATGGCAGTTGCGTTAGCATGAAAACCATAGTTATAGGCATAACTCCGAAAACTTTAAAAGAGGCCCAAAAGCTCTCAGTTTGCGTTCTCCAAACGTATTCATTCAATATCGCCATCATAATAAAGAATATTCCCCATCGAATTGACAGTTTATTCCACATGGAGTCTGGTAATATTATCGTCCCTCCAAGAATAGCTTTTAAAGGATTTTTTTTAAAAAATGAGCCAATTATAAGCGTAACTGCAAATAGGACATTTATGATTGTTGGCTTCATGAAGAAAATTACTTTATTACCAGACCAAATAGCTAAGGACGCTGTAATTACAATTATAACTGTTGTGAGCAGTAGCATTTTTGATAATTTTTTATACCTAAGCCATCCGATGAGCAGAACAATAACAGCTAGAGAGGCAAAAATTCCCGCAGCTATAAGCATAGCTGAGTCTGGATTATTTTTCTTAAAGAATTGAAATGAGACAAAAAAAACGAGTAGGGGTCCAAAATCCATCCAAAAGTTGGCAGACCTGCTTTGAGTGTTTTCTTCACTTTTCATAAGTTTATAAGCCTTTTAATTATACTAAATTAAGTTTGGAGGAATTAGTATCAATGAACTAATTCGGAAGTGCCCGATAACGCTGCTGAAAATACGGCTGCTGAAAAGTTCTCTAAATCCTCAATTTTTTCGCCTATTCCTATGGCGTGAATAGGTAATTTGTATTTTTCAGCTAATGCAACTAGAACTCCTCCTTTGGCAGTTCCGTCCAGTTTTGTCATAATAATACCGGTCACACCTGCATTGTCTTTAAAAACATTTGTCTGCATTAGTGCATTTTGTCCGACCGTAGCATCTAGTACCAGAATACAGTGGTGTGGGGCAGATGGATCTTGTTTTTTGATTACTCTAACTATTTTTTCAAGCTCATCCATTAATTCAGTGCGGTTTTGCAATCTTCCAGCTGTATCAATCATCAGTATATCTACGCCTTCTGATCTTGCTTGATCGATTGCGTCATAAACTAACCCAGCTGCATCAGAACCCTGTTTCCCGGAGACAATCTTTGCACCTGCTAAATTACTCCAAACTGTTAGTTGTTCTACTGCAGCTGCTCGGAATGTATCACCCGCAGCAATCATTACCTTCTTACCT
>JABGVR010000233.1 GCA_018645985.1 Hellea sp.
AAGGTGGAGCGAGGGGCAACCTTTCAAAAGCAAATTTGGATGGAGTTGAAAAAGATTTTCGCACTCTTGCAACTGAAGATAAAAAATTATGGGCTTTTAACAAAGAAATTGGAAGTTATGAATATTTACTTGCCAAAGTTAAGCTAAACCAAGTTGTAATCTTAGATGTTTGGAATGATACTCGATGGCCTCATAGTATGCACTTACATGGCAATCATTTTTTTGTGAAATCTAAAGAGTTTAGAGATAATAGTGATTATATTTTAAGAGATACTTACTTAATGCAGGCAGGAGAAAAAGCAAAACTTATTTTTTTAGCTGATAACCCGGGTAAATGGCTTTTTCATTGCCATATGCTTGAACATGCTGCGTCAGGAATGGTAAGTTATATTGATGTAGTTTAATTTACTTTAATTTTTTTGTGGAAACAAAAGGAAACAATTAAAGCTAATAAAACACGACTTTCAACCACCCCTAGCACGGTCATACATGGGCATTGGTCCGTGGTTCTTGGTTCATGAGGCGTTGGAGCGAATTATAGTTTTGTTTCAGTAGGAAGCTACTTTTGAGTCTTCAAACCATGATCAATTTAAAACCATCCAAGGACCATGGGTAAAGAATAATGCAACCTATGATCATGATCAACTGACCATGGCCTTTAGTTTCAAGTAACCACACTGCTGATAAGTGTATTAATTTGTGGTATAATAAAACCTCATGATAGGTAATATTCACAAGATAACAAAAAGAAACCTTTTAAAAGGTATACCCTGGCGTTTTGGACCTAATTGGCCAGGTCAAAGGTGCAAAGCAAAAACCAGAAGAGGTACACTATGTCAAAGACCCGCTAAATTACCAGTGGGTCGATGTAGACTACATGGCGGCGCTAGCACAGGGCCTAGAACCAAGGACGGTCTAAAACGACTCGTCGAATCTAAAATTAAGCATGGAAGATTTACAAAAGCTGAGCGTGAAAAGGCCAAACAAATATCTGAGAAAAGACGCAAGATACAAAATGAACTTAAGGAGTTAGAATCCTGGTTTGTTGACTACGGTCATTTGGAGAAGAACTGGCGTAAAGATTGGGGCAAACTCTAAGAGAGTGAAAACACTATATCTTATTACCTACCGAGAACAATAATCTTAAACTAAGAAAAACCCTACTATAAAGACGTCAAGGCCTATGTAAGGAGCTGTGGAACGCAAATAAAGAACTGCGGTTAGCGAACGAGGCTATTTTATCTCCGCGCAATAGGTCATTCCCAAATATGGTATTGTGTCCCAATTGTCCCAGTACGATATTGCAACTGGGACAGCTAATATCCCATATAAATCATATAGTTAAGTTGAAGTGTCCCACTGTCCCAATATTATTATATACCTCTTATAAAGTTGTTATGTATTGATAAGTAAAAAAGATGAATATTTTTTGGGGGGCCTATTATATACTGGGACAAACGGGACAGTGGGACATCAGAATGGTAAGTTTTCTTCAAGAGGTTCATCATCCTCGGACAGCTCTCTCTCAATTTCTTCAATATCCATTAAGAGACTAACTTGAATGCAGGTAACATTTTCGCGCCTTCCCTCTACACTCACTTTTTTTGTGTATCTGCCCTCACCTTCTTTTTCTAACATTCCAGCCTCAAAGAGAGCCTTTTTTATTGCGAGTTCAGAACTACCCAAATGATTTCCGAGGCGCGTAGAAAATGTTTTGATCACACTCAAAGCCGCTTTCATATCAAGATATATTTCCTTTCCAACAATCCAACCAATTTTTGTGCCTTGCCCATAAGTTACTTCATTGTCTGGCGTACCAGTTGTTTTCCATCCCCAAGTACTGGGAGCATCAGGGCATGTACCATATTTATTCGCTAAATGAGCAGCACCCATAGCGATAGAGGAGCGTAGATATTCTATAAAACGATCTGCTTCTGAGGCTTCTTGATCAACGCTCATTTGGAATTCAGCGACTTTGGTCGCCGCATTCAAGGTGGCCGCCTTGAACTTCTGTATTTCTTCATCTGAAATATCACCGCGTTCCTTGCCAAATTGCAGTAAAAGCCAAATACCGGAGGTTAATGAGGCGAGATTATCTCGCATTCTTGTATGGCCAGAAGTGGGGAGCTCTTTAATACAATCGTCGTGAGCTGCAGTTATAAGACTTTTGATTTTATTGTGATCAGCCTGATCAGCGCCCCAACTTAAAAAATTTGACATTAATTGGGCGAGACTTTCCTGTTTTGCTAATTCCTGAAGAGCCGTGAGTGTGTCAGTTTTTGTGGCTCCTTTTTTGATACTTAAAATCACACAACGCGCTTGTAGGGAGTGCCCATTGGGAATGTCTTCGCCTGTTGCCAAAATCAATCCTCTCGGAATGTAGGCCCCTCTAACTTCCGTTGTAGATGTTAACCGGTCTCGCCCAGATTGATTTCCTTGCGCGCGAAAAACACGTTCCGCGTCTTTGTGTGATCGAGAAACCTCAGAAGGCGTACCACGGGCTACAAAGTCATCAATCGTGAACACCGCATCTTTGCAAAGGAACGCTTTTTTTTCCATTGCATTACTGGTTGAACTCCAGTTTTCAGGAAGATGTGATCCGTTAAACTCTTTTCCATAAAATGCCTGTATGCATCCAGAAATAGCTGTTTTGAAGGTTCCCGTTGTGCCTTGCAGAAAGACGCTTACAGTGCATTTTTTAAACTCTGAAAGAGTGGCGCGGAAGGCCGCACCAACGAGGAGCAAGCCAGTTCCATCATCTACGAGTTTAAAAAAGTGTTGCAGGATTTCGAAAAGCTTTTCAGCACCATTCTCATTAGGAGCAGGCAAGTCATAGTCCGAGAGTGAGCCCTGTAATTCAGTTTCAATTTCTTCATTAAGGCCAGCAGCGCTTATGCCACCACGGTTGGTGAGGTAGCAAAACTTACCGTTTTTATCTATCCATCCAGTATGGCTATAAACAGTCCGTTCTTTCGGATTTGATCTTTCTTTAATTGCTGCAGCTACATGTGCTTTATACATTGAGCCTACTGTAACCTGCGCTTTTGCACCCCAATTAGTTGGTAACCATTCTAATTTATCAAATGCATTTGCCTCTACATCAAACTTACTTAGTGGCGTTCCATTATGAAGAACGCCCACAACTGTAAATGTTTTGGAGTTATCGATACCGTTTGTGACTGTGGTTTCGTAAATAATCTCGGCATGGAAATTAGTGAGCCTGATTTCTTTTGGTCCAGTACGTGAAACTTTCATTAAATAGATTTGGTTGTGATGGCCTATGTACGAACTTTGTTGCAGGATTTCTCCGGATATTGCGAAGCCTTTCTGCCTTGCACTATCAACCATGGGACGAACATCTTTTAACGTTTGTTCAATAGTATAACCGGGCAGTGTCAGTCTTCCTGCAAGCACGTCAATTTCCTCGTCGGTGTTCCCTTTTGCCACCCAACTGGCCACTAATTTTAGCATGTTGTCGTGCCAGTTTTCTCCGTTTAAGGCCGCTTCCGATGTGGTGACGCGGTTGAGCTTTATAAAAGGTTCAGCTGGTTTATTTAAAGGCAACTGCAGCGGCTCTAGAATATCATCCCAATCTTCAATTCGTTTTAATGACATCCGTTTACCTTCTCTTTCATGGTGACCAACTCAGAGATATAGCCACGCCTTTGTTTGTCCGTATTTGGATAACTGACGGTTCCCGCAACGCGCATGATCCGTGACGGATTAATTACCCTGCTGTCGGTTGCAAATTGGGTTGCTATATTGAACTGCGTGGAGCGCCATAGTTCCAAATCAGTACACGCATCAGAAAGCCTCCAGTAAGCATGACGGCGTTCGTGAGGAACGGTGCCGGTTGTCACGACAATATCTGGCTCACATAGCTCACTGAGCTTAATAATACCTGTGAGACCAGCTTGATCGTCGGCGTCTGCAAAACTGTAATGCGCCCGCAATATGTCAGGATCAGTGGCTGCTTTGCTAGCCTTGATTTTTGCATCCATTCTGATTGGGTTAATCATCATATAGATATTATACTCTTTGACATTCATGAGTATCGCAAAGTCTACGGCTTCATCAATCGTATCTAAAGAAAACCTTTTTGATTTAGGTGTTTTTTTATCACCCAAACAGCGTATCTCAAACAACCCAACCTCCTTAGAACTGTTCGGCCAATCGCAGGTGATTGCTGAGATAAAACGTAATATAATCGCTTTATTGGCGTGGAGTTTTTTAATCGTCATTTTTGTTGCCTTACGCTTGCTGCGCATGACCAAATCAGTTGTAAATTAACGGTAAATCCTAGATTATACGCTAAGTTAAGCTCATGGTCATCGCATCGTGAGTTTCACTTTGTGTTGTTGTGCTGGCTGTCGTCATTTCGTGACGCGATCCAATCATCGATCGTAGCTTCGAGCCATCCAGCTGCTCTTCCCCCGGGCATTAGCTTAAAAGGCCGTGGGAATTTGCCTTTAGCAATCAGCTCGTAAATAGTGGAAGGTCGAAACCCAATTCTATCAGGTAAATCTTGCATCCGCAGAATACGTTGTCGTTTAATTTCTGTCGCCATTTTAACCAACTCCAATCATAAATTAATGGATTTGATTGAATTGATAACAATAACCAAGAAGTTAGTCGAAGGACTTAAATCGGGATTTTAATCCGTTTTTATTTCAAAATCTCTTTCTTGAGTATTTTTTACGTTGTTCCAATAACGTCGCAGAGTTTGTGCCGAGGGAAGCCTACCCCACTCTTCTGTTAGCTGAGTAGTTGCATCTTGCAGGGTCATTCCTAATCCACCCTCACTTTCTGGTGCCATAGCTGTTGCAAGCCATCCATAAGCTAACTGTAAAATCAAATTTGTATCTTTTGCGTATTTGCTTTTTCTTTCACCTTTTTTAAATTTTACACCTAAAGCGGTTTCTGCATCTCCACCATTAGATATTTCAATCAACGCTTTAACCAAGAATTCTTTATCTTCTGGGCTCAGCTGTTTGTTTTGAGATATCTGAATGGCTATTTTTTTTAGACGAGTTTGACCTTTTCTAGCGCTCATCTTCTTAATCCTTAGACCGAGTATGCTGATTTGTATAATCATCCCAAGCAGCCATTAGTTCTCTACGTCTTTCTAACTGATCTCCGCGTCTATAGGCGGCTTCGGCTTTGTTCTTGATTGTATGGGCTAGTGCTAACTCAATTGTTTCGTTTGAGAATGTATGCGCTTCCTCAGCTGCCCAATCTCTGAAGGTGCTTCGAAATCCATGAACTGTTATATTAGATCGATCCATCTTCTTAACTAAGGTTAGTAAAGCATTGTTGCTCAAACCTTTGTTTTGTTTCCACCCAGAAAAAACATGTTCTTCAAGATTTCTATTAGATGGAATATTTGAAAGGATTTCGATTGCTCGCTTGCATAAAGGAACTCGATGTTCTTTTCCTACCTTCATGCGACTAGCAGGCACTGTCCAAACTTTCTTTTCAAGATTAATCTCAGACCACTTTGCATCGATAACTTCACTGGTACGAGCTGCAGTCAAGATAAGAAATTCTAAAGCCAAGGCAGAATATCCATTTCGCTGCCGCAGCTCCTGTAAGAAAATACCAATGTTGTTGTAGGGTAGAGCAGGAAAGTGCCTTACCCGCTTCACTTTGACGGTCTTCGATAGAATTTTATCTAGGTGACCACGTAGACGCGCTGGGTTCTCACCACCGACATAGTTTCTTGCCTTACCATAGTCCCAAATTGTTTCAATGCGCTGACGAACACGGCTTGCGGTTTCTGCCTTTGTTATCCAGATAGGCTCTAAGACTCTAAGTATGAGGTCGGTATTAATATCTGAGATAG
>JABGVR010000234.1 GCA_018645985.1 Hellea sp.
ATCCAGCAAGAAGCTAAGTTATCTGCCACCTGGTAGAAAGGGTTGTAAAGAGTACTCACTTTTTCTCCGTATCCAAGTGACGATACCTCTTCTTCAACTAGGTGTGCATTAAATCCAGTTACAATAGTTATTTGTTCTATTCCTCGTTTAAACAAAGTATCAATTTGCAGGGCAAGAACAGATGATAAACCAACAGGAAGCAAACATTTTGGTAAATCAGTTGTCAAAGGCAACAGCCTTGAACCGCGCCCTGCGGAAAGTATTATAGCTTGCATTTAATTAAACCTATTTATAAAAATTTAATTCCAATTAACCAATTCAAAATTTTCGTCAATAGCGACTTTAGCCAGCTTTCTATCTGGATTAACAGCAACCCCCTCATCACTAAACCTTAATATATCAATATCTGAAATACTATCAGTATACATTTTAATAAAGGTTTCATTCCTATCATACGCTAGAGTATTCTCTAAAAGTTGCTTTACTCTTTCTAGTTTTTCAGAGCCATAGCAATTTTTCGATTCAAACTCTTCACTTAAAAAGTTATTTATCCATCTCATATTAGTTGCAACCCAATAATCAATCTTTAATAATTCTGCTACGGGTTTCACTATTAAGTCAACAGCTGCACTTGCTATGATTATTATGTCACCGGAAGATTTATGATAATTAAGCGCCTCAATAGCCCCTGGACGTAGACCATGAAGAACTTCATTCTTTGCAAATTCATCTGCTAGTCTTTCCATTTTAACTTTCGAATGGCCGACCATACTCCATTTCATCATACTCTGCTTAACAGATATTCTTGGAGTATAGCCAGCTTTATAACGCCACTGCGCAAAACCAGCTGATAATATTAAAGGTAGCCATATCCACGGCTTATACTTAACAGTATAAAGAACAAATCTTCCCCAAGTACCTTTTTTGGTCAATGTGTAGTCAAGATCAAATATTATAATGTTTTTCATCACCCACTCATCCAGCTTTTTGCTGGCTTCGGCAAAAACATACTATAAAATAATACAATTAAATTAAACAATATACATACCCAAGTCCAAATTCCAACTGCATAGAAACCCCATTTACCTGAGTCAGGAAACAATGGTAAAAAACATATTCCTATCATGAACACAAACATATTTGGGTTTCTACGCGCAGTAATAAACCTCATGAAAGAATTAATAGGTTTCCACACATGTATGTGAAAACCATGCTTAGCTATAAAAATACCTTCAATAACTCTATCAATGACATATCCTGCTAAAATAGCCACCAAGGTAAAACTCATGTAGTCAGATTGAAGATTTTGCCAAGTAAATACTCCGCCTAAACCAACAAACCACGCCCAATACCAAAACGGTGGATGAATTAAATCTATACCATGATCATAAATATTACCCCACCATGAATAAGTCATAGTAGTTCTTGCTAACTTGCCATCTACAGTATCCAGAAATGTCATGAGCCAACCCGTCAGAAAACCTAATGCCCATGCACCAATCCAAAAATAATACAAAGCAGCGAACATTAATATAAGACCTATAGTAGTTACCATATTTGGTGAGAATCTTAAGGCAGCAAACAAACGTGTGACATGAAATGCAGGAATAGGCCAAATCCACTTAGTTACAAAATCAGTTATGCCTTTATAGGAACTTGCAAATTGTCGGCGCATAATTTCAGATGGTGGTGTTTTGTTAAGATCAAGGGCATAAGGTTGTTCTGTTTTTCTCAGCGCCTTATTATAACCATCGTCTAAATCTTCTGGTTTATACCCATCGATATTAGTTCCTGTTAAAACATCTGAATTTTTCCCAATTATTTTAAGTGCTGTCTCTTTGCCTATCCCATTAGTGCCAATAATTTTATCACCAGAAATTAATGCTATTTTATTTCCCTTAGCAAAAGCTTTAGCAAGACCGGACGATAAAATCCAATTTAACTGCAAATAAATAATCCCTGAATTAATATCTGATGTAGCCTTACTCATTGCACGCCGTTGCCATTTCAATAGAGGCATACCCCATAATTTTAATTCAGAAATTCCTATAAAATTAATCGACTTATCAACACACTCATCCAATTTTGGTTTTTTATCCTCAATAACACTTCTTAGTGTACCTTGAGTTAAATAAACTAAGATTCCCACAGATGTAATATTGCCCAGAATTGCTGCCCAACCAGGAGCCATTTTTCCGATTAAGAAACTCAGTAGTATAAAAGCGGTAATATAAACTACGACTCCTGTTCCGCGGGCGTAAATAGCCCTTTCAGGTTTATCGGCCGCATATAAAACTGGATATAATGGAGCCGCTATACCGGTTACGGCCGCTGCAAAAATTAGGAGTGAAGCAAGTGGCGCAGCCATTGCATAGTCAATAGAAAAGACCATACTTAATAAATTAGGCCCTCCAACTTTTACTATAAATGCGATCGCGAGCCCAAAACTCAATAATGATATCGCTGTCTTTCTAACTAATCCCCATATTTTTTCAGCTTCGCCAAGGCTTATCATTTTAGCAAGCTCGGGATAAATGACCTGGTCAAGGAGCTTAAAGCCTTCAGAGAGTAATTTGGCCGCTTCTTCAGCAATTCTATAAATTGCCACCCATGTAGAACCAAACACTCCCATCACCATTAACGCAGGTAAATGTGTCGTTGAAGCAGATAATGTAGAGTCAATATTGGATTTAATCATAAATTTCCATAGTCCACTTCTGGCATTTAAAAGCGGGGACTTTGTACGTATTACTAACATTAACAAAGCACGGGACCTTAATTCTAATAGAGCCATTGCAGGCAGAAAGAAGTAAGCAGCCATTGAACCTATATACCAAGCAAGAAGAAATCCTGTGAAACCTGCATCATTATTTACTGCTATTATAACACCTAAAAATCGCGTGATAGGCATTACAAGGCCGTGAATAGCCAATATATGAAATTTATCAAACAAACGAAAGACACCGACCCCAACTCCCCTTTGCCTTAATAAAATCAAAGAACAGTAAAAAACTGCAAAATATTTAAGATTGTCCATTACATAAGGTAAGTCAGTGTTAAGTAAGCCAGGTATAGAGCTTGATAAGCTAACAAAACCAAAAAAAATGCTGATGGATATAAGGAAACCGAAAACTGCAGAAATAGCATCAATTTTTAATCCAAACTTTAATAACGCAGATATACTGCTAGCATCATTATTTTTGAGGTCATCTGTGCCATATCTAATTAGCGATTGCCATGACTGGAAAGCAGTCACTTCGGAAAAGAAAAGCATGTAAGCATGTAAGAAAAGTATTATACCCAATTCAGAGGCGCTTAAACTTTTCGTTGCCAGTAATATACTTCCCAAACCTAAAAAAACAGCTGTCGACTTTGATGCTACCATCAAACCTGTATTTGCAGCTATGCGCCTTCCCACGGTATGTTTAGATTGTACATTTAAATTAGGACGCATATTTTGGTCCTTTTAGTATTTCTTCCACTAGGTCTTTATCAGCCGGCTTATCGACATCTATAGCTGCCTCAGCTATTGGAATGATAACTGCTTTAGCAGATAAATTCAGTTTGATAGAAATATGGTTAAAAGCCTCTTTTAATTTTAATCTTCCCAATAAATATTTTATTAACAAGAACCATGAGATATTTATCGCCAATTTAATTGGATTTTTCCTAAGGTGTTGTACTTTTTTCCAATACTGAAAAATTGCTAACCCCTTAGGGTTAGCAATATAAAACAAATTGCAACCAGAAACAGATATGTCTGAAAAATTCCAATAGGTTCTTTTTACTTCAGGGTAGGAGTCTTGTATTAAAGATTTTTCTGCAAATGCCATAGAAAAATCTGCTCCATTTCGTTGAGCCTTTTCAATAAAAATTTTTATCATATCTGTAGATAAAAGTGGATGATCACAGGTAGTTAGAAGACTTGGGAATTCATTTTTTTTCGTTAATGCTAACAGCGCACTTCCTGCCGGCCCATCATCACTAGGCAGTTGCTCTAAACATTTATGGTGATCCGCATTAAATCCAGAGACACCAAATGGTTTGTTTAGATTTGATTTCAATAGAGTTTTAATTACAAAATCTATCATAGGTGTACCATTGATAGGCACTACAGCTTTATGACTGACACCCGCATTTAAACAAAGAGAGTCTTTCACCCCTTTTCTTTGCCCAGCTAAGATAATAACATTAACCATTATATTTTCTTTTGGTACATTCTGTATTTTTTGTAAGGAACTGCACTTGCTTGTTCACATATTGATATCATCCCAGAATTATTCTCCAGTATCCAACTTAATTCACAGTGACTAAAACCTTTTTTCCTACCTACCTCAAAAACAGTCTCGCAAAGTTTGGCTACCAATGATAAACCGATCCTCGTATTATGAAATTCTTTACGCAGTCCCATTAGGGGAATCCTAGCTTGTTTAACCCCTCTTATCTTTAATCGCCAAAATAATTTAACCCAACCAAATGGTAGGATTGAACCATTTAAACCCTCTATAGCTTCATTTACATCTGGTATCATCCAAATATAAGCTATAGGTTTCCCTTGATACTCCCCGATCCACAAACCCTCTTTAAACATAATGGGCCTAATTTCGTTGGCCATGTGTTCTATTTTCGCTTCATCAAATGGTACAAAACCCCAATTCTCCGACCATGCATCGTTAAAAATATCCATTACAATATTTAGTTCGTCTCTAAATTTACCCGATCGCATAGATCGAACTTTAATATCATTGTTGCGGTCTGCTGACTTTACCATCATTTGGGTTATTTTCGGCCTTGGGTAACCAGCCGATAATTCAGCTTGATAAGCAAACATATCTATTGCCTTTGTATAGCCAAAGTCTTCAACAATTCCCTTATACTCCTCCTTACCATGGAGCATCATAACAACAGGTGGGGTATCAAAACCTGAAATTAAAAGGCCACACTCTTCATTTACACTCCAATTTGCAGGACCTATAATTCGCTCTACACCTCGGCCCTTTAACCAATTCTCAGCGCTTTCTAACAATAGCTGTCCAAGTAAATTATCTGCGAGAAAATCAAAAAAACCAAAAAAGCCATCATTTTTTTTAGAATTTTTGTTATGGTCCTCATTAATAAAAGCAGCAATACGGCCGACATCCTCACCGTTTTTGGTAGCTATAAAAAGAACTCTATTATCAAAACTGGGAGCACTAGGGTTACTAATTGGATTGATTTGAGCCTTACGTTCGAATTTTAGTGGCGGCCTCCAGGAGCTATCATCTTTATAAATTTTATCAGGTAAGGCTAAAAATCTAATAATCTGATCTTTATTACTCACAATCTCTATTTTTAACGAGGATAAAGGCACTTAGGCTCCGTATAATCAGGATGCATCACTTAAACGAATAATATAATTCAAGCAATTAGGGTTTTACTAAATTTATTACAACCTCAATGCCCTCTTGCGGTACGTAGAAACTCGCTTCAGCCCACCGCGGTAGTCGTAAGCTTTCTATTACTGGGTTGTTTGATACCCCATAAGGTTCTTTGGGTTTTAGATTCCAAGCTTTTTTTAATTTTCTATTTCCATCTTTATCATGATAACTAACTAAAGCATATTCTCCTGGCGCTGGTACATTTATACACAAGCTAACTCTTTCACTATCTGCAGGGACACGAATTCTTCTTAACTTTCCCGACTTTTTCATAAAATTCTTTTTCCCGAATAGTTCAACCTTAACTATTCCAGACTTTGATAAGTTGGTAATTAATGTTCTGATTTGAGTTGAATTATCTACACAAGAGTCCGCTTCATCAAATTTGTATAGCTCTAAATTATTCTCTAACCCTATTTTAGATATCTTACCCCTAGGACCCACTTCAGACCCTTTTAGGTATGATGTATCTTTAGCATAAGTATTAAAAGAGAAGGCTACAGAATATAAAACAACCGAGGAAGTAAGAAAAAAATTGTTAATGAAGTTTGCATTCACGATTAAGCCTCTATAATGCGACCAATAATGTATTGGCCGTTTATTTAATTATATGATTTATAGCGATATGAAGTAAAGGATTTTTAGAAGTTAAATAATATATGGGAAAACTTAATGCATATCTAATGAAGAAGGCCTCCGTTACGATTGGGGGGCTTATTATATTTGCTTGCTGCGTACTTTTAATGGAACGCTTGTTGCGAATATTTCAGGTAGTTGCCAATTCATCTAACCCAGCGAGTGATACCTCGCAAATGATTATTAATTTATTACCCTATTATCTAGGGATAGCCGTACCTATGGCACTTCTTTTAGGGGTCATAATTACTGTGGATAGGTTCAGTAAATCAAGTGAGCTTACAGCAGCTCTTGGGGCTGGGGTTTCATTGTTTCAGATGACAAAGCCTTTCCTGATACTAGGTTTATTTTTAGCGATAATAACATTATTTATCGAAGGTTACATGCAACCCGTTGGGAGGTATAATTACCGACAAGTAGAACACTCCGTGAAACAGCAATCTTTCACAGCAGCTCTGAGAGAGGGCACATTTACTACTGTTGGCAATCGTACTTTTTTTGCAGGGACTGATTTACCCGGTGCAGCAATTGGACCAATATTTATTTATGAAAAGAATAAGGACAATAATGAACAGAACCAAATGAGACTTACCACGGCAAAACAAGGAAAACTTATTGTAAGGGAAAAAACACAAGAACCCGTATTGCAACTTTCAAAGGGACAAATTTATCAAGTTTTGGAAGAAAAACAGCTAGATGGAGACCTTAGTTTTGAAAGTAGCTCCATAGCTGGGGTAGCCAGTGAAATAAACTTCAGAATACGTGGTGATGATGAGAGGGAAATGACCTCATTAGAGTTATTGGGTAATAGAAAAGGTGATTACACAGAATTCAAGGTACCCCAAAACGTAAATAATGCAGCCTTACATCTGAGATTATCCAAATCTATCTTATTATTAATATTACCATTTATTGCAGTTCCATTTGGCTTAAACTATGGACGTAACCCTTCTTCAGCAGGCATCGCCATAGGTGTTGTATTTTTAATTTCACTCCAAAAAACTCTTGAATTTGGCCAAAGCCTTGGCGCAGCTGGGAAAATTCCTCCCTGGACAGGGATATGGCCTACAATAGCTATTGTGGCTTTATTTGCTTTTTGGCTATTTCGAAAGAGTGCTTTTAAAATGGGGCAACCCCCTCTCACCGCAGTTTCACATTACATCACTTACATGAAAGAAAAAGTAAGAGATAAAGTTGACGCTATTTTCTCGGCAAAAGAAAATCTTAATTCATGATTAAACTTCTCTCTTATTTGTCAAAAACTTTCTTCGCCATCTGGGTTACAACTGTATTTGGTTTTTTAGTTTTAATTGGACTTCTAGATAGTCTTGCAAACGGCAGTGATATTCTTGCGGGTGGTGGAGGGTTCATTGATACTTTCAAATATATGGGTTTAAGAGCACCAGTTATTTTTGACAGAATATTTGTTTTTACAATAGTAGTAAGCGTTCTGCTCACTTATGTTAAACTAATAAGACAGCATGAATTAGTAGCGTTATTGGGTTTTGGGATATCAGTTCCAAGACAATTGTTATTGATGACGCCAGTCGTACTATTTACTGCTACTTCTTCTGTTACCGTAATTGACCTTAGCATCGCTCCAGCAGTCCGTTCTCTTCAAGCATGGGGAATTGGAGAATACAAAGTTAAGAACATAACTCCTGAAAACCCCCTTTGGCTTGAAGATAATGGGAGGATTATAAAAGCTAATAAACGTATAGACTACAACACCCTTGGTGATATTGAATTTTATAAAAGATCAGAAATTGGCTCAGTAGACGAAATTTTATGGGCTAAAAAAGCAACTTATGAAGGAGAAAATTGGACTCTGGAGGGAATAGAACTACTTACCACTAAAGAAGCAAATGGTGAACCACGAAAAGCCGAGCAAGACATAAACCCACGAATTTGGATTACGCGGCAAAACCCCAAGTCAATAGCTCGATTAGCTGCCGAGCCCAGAGATTTATCAATATCAGAAATGCGTAATTTTAGCAAAGAAGGCAACTCAGGATCCAAACCAAGGTTTGCTTATACATTCTGGCATGTACATAGATTAACACGTCCTTTAGCTGCTTGGGTTTTACTTCTCGTTGCCGTGCCTCTCATGCAAAGTACAGGAAGGCAAGATACGGGCGATAAAACATTAATAATTGGACTTGGAGGGGGGTTTCTCTTTTTAATAATTGATGGTGCTATGGCGACGTTTGCAGCATCAGGCGGAATGGCCGTTTCAACTGCTATCTGCTTACCAATAGCTGTATTTGGAATTTTAGGAACATGGCTTTGCCTGAAAACAGAAAGCCTCAAATAAATGGTTTCTGATAAATCGAAAATGTGTTTTATCTATAACCCTCATAGTGCAGGGGTTTTAAAAAGAGGTTCCTTTTTAAAAAAAAATCATCAAAAGTTAAATGGACAATTACATAGTTTAGAAAAATTTTCAGATGTAAAAGTAATCGTCTGTAAAGCACTAAAAAATAAAGTTTCCCATATTTGCATAGAAGGAGGAGATGGCACCGTTCATGGAGTCATGACAGAGTTTTTAAAGCAATCATCGAATTTAACTCTACCTTCTTTTATCTTGATACCTGGTGGAAATACAAACCAAATATCAAGAAATATTGGTATCAAATCGACCTCAATAAAAGCTTTAGAAAAGTCTTTTAAAAACGACAACACCACAAATATTCCGATGTTATCAATTACCGATGATAAAAATAATAGCTATTATGGCTTCTTATTTTCAAGCGGAGCACTACCACAAATGACGGAATATACAAAAAAAAGATTTCACCAACGCGGAATTGGGGGGTCAGCAGCCGTACTGGGTGGTATGATAAAAGGGCTTAAGAAAAAGAACAAAATCGTACAGCCAACTAAGATAAAAATTAATATTGAAACGCTTAAAAACCATACAATAGATAGTTTACATTTTGGCTCAATAATTACTACTTTACCGAGCTTAATTCTTAAGCTTGATCCATTTTGGGGTAAGGAAGAATTTCCGTTACGTTTTACTTATGCGTCTAGTGATTATAAAAGGTTCTTCAAAAATGTGATAAGCTTATGGTTTGGAAAAAAAAATAAATCCCGAAAAAAATATGGATTATTTAGCTGGAATGCTAATAAAATTATATTCAACTATACCGGGCCATGCATGCTTGACGGGGAATTACTTAAATTGTCAGATAGTTTTATTGTATCATCAACAAAACCAATAAAGTTTATTAGATGAACGAAACAATTATTGATATATTATCTGAAGAAAACATCTTAGTTAATACCCGTGTCGCACAAATATGCGACACGATAGTCAAACGACATTCAGGGAGAGTAAAAGCTGTCATATACTATGGTTCTTCCTTGAGAGACTTAGACAAACCAGGCAAAATGCTAGATTTTTACGTACTTGTCGATAGTTATAGAAAAACTCATAAGAATCTTGTCAGAGCTACTCTTAATTACTTATTACCACCTGCTGTTTACTACTATGAAAAATTAGATAAAAATAATATATTAAACACATGTAAGTACTCAATTATCTCTTTATCCGAGTTTGAGAAACTAAGTGGAGAAAAATCTTTACTGTCCATGATATGGGGTCGATTTTGCCAGCCGTGCAGAATCCTTTATTCAGAAAGCTCAGCAGTAACTAAACGTATTCTCATTGCCCGAGAAAATTCAGTAAGACATATGGCCTCCCAAATAACCCCATTGATTTCAGGTCCTATAAAATCCTCACAATTCTGGGCCAAAGGGTTTCATGAAAGTTACAAAACAGAACTTCGTCCTGAAAGCTCGGAAAAAAGAGCGATAGAAATTGTTGAGCGTTACGAAAATCGTTATAGCAGGATAACCACTGTTCTGTTCGGTAAACCTGATGAAGATGGTTATTATGTAATCCCACAAAAAACTAAAATTTACACAAAGACTAAATGGTTTATCAGAAGACTAATAGGAAAGCCAATGACTGCAATTCGTGTTATAAATAGTGCGGCAACATTTGATGGGGGATTAGACTATATTTTAATGAAACTGAAAAATCATTCTGGTGTAACCATCTCACCAACCTCTTTCGAAAAAAAACATCCTGTAATATGCTCACCCATAATGGGTTGGAAACTATGGAGAAAAGGGGCATTCAAGTAAATAATTTTAATCTAGATTTTTTTCTTTTTTCTTCGTATTTGAAAAAATTTTTTCAAAATAATTGAAGAATCATGTGCAAGAATTCCTGACTGAATTAAGGGTTTATGATTACAAAATTTTGTTTCAAAAAACCTAACTCCGCTCTCTAGTGCTCCCCCTTTAATATCTGTAGCTCCATAAACTACTCTCTTTAAGCGAGCAGCGCTAATAGCCCCGGCACACATTGTGCAAGGTTCGAGCGTTACATATAGGCTACAATCTAATAACCTGTAATTTCCTAAGATTGTGGCTGCCTGACGAATTGCTAGAATTTCAGCATGCGCAGATGGGTCCAATAAACTAATTGGAGAATTCCCTGCGCGTGAAATAATATTACCCTTTGAATTGACAATAACTGCTCCAACGGGCACTTCGCCACGATCTGATGCCTCTTGCGCTTGTGCTATAGCTTCACGCATGTAGTATTCATCATTCATTGTTCTATCTACTAGTGTAGAAAGCAGAAGGTCAAGACAGGTAATTTATGAAGCAAGGAAATAAACTGAATGAGAAATCCGAACGGATTGCTAAATTTCTAGCACGCTCAGGTGTTGCCTCAAGAAGAGAGAGCGAAAAACTAATTTTCGATGGCCGTATCAAGTTAAATGGAGAAATTTTAATATCTCCAGCAATTAAAGTTACACCAAAAGATGTTATCCTCTTTGATAATCAGCCTGTCGCAACCAAACAACCATTACGGTTATGGCGCTATCATAAACCAGATGGTTTAATAACTACCCATAAAGATGAAAGAAATAGAAGTACGGTGTTTGATGAACTTCCTGAAGAGTTAGGAAGGGTAATTTCAATAGGACGCCTAGACTTAACATCAGAAGGTTTACTTTTGCTAACAAATGATGGGGAGCTTGCTAGGGCATTAGAATTACCTAGCACTGGCTGGCAAAGAAAATATCGAGTAAGGGCTTACGGAAAAGTCACTCAACATGATCTTGATAAACTCCAAAAGGGTATAACTATAGATGGCATTAAAACCGGAGAGATTGTCGCAACACTAGAGCGCCAAAAGGGAGATAATGCATGGATATCTGTTACACTGAGAGAAGGTAAAAATAGAGAAGTGAGGAGAGCTTTAGATACGCTTGGCCTGCGAGTAAACCGTCTTATAAGAATATCGTATGGCCCTTTTCAACTTGGAAACTTAGAAAAAGGAACAGTTGAAGAAGTTAAATTACGCATTTTAAAAGAACAAGTCGGGCATTTAATCGAAATCCCTGATGTAAAAAACGCTAAAGAAAGTAAAACTTCTGATAATAAAAAATTTATATCAAATAAACGATCACAAAATCCGTCATCAATTAATCATAAATCCAAAAAAAAGCTTCCTGTTAACAGAGAGCGATTACATAAGAGAGCGGAAACAAGTCACAACAAAGCAAATAAAAATAGGAAAAAAAATTAGTGCGAATTGTATCAGGAAAGCTTAGGGGACGAAAAATTTATACTCCCCCAGGTAATAATACTCGTCCAACTAGTGACCAAATACGCGAGTCTATTTTTAACATACTAACGCATGCAGATTGGGCACCTCAGCTTGAGGGTGCAATAGTCGCTGATATTTTTGCAGGTACCGGCGCATTAGGTTTTGAGGCCATTTCTCGAGGTGCAGAGTTTTGCTTGTTTGTAGAAACAGAACCAAATGCAAGAGGTGCTATTAGAAAAAATGCAGAAAATATGGATTTATTTGGATGTACAAGAGTTCATCGTCACGATGCCACTAAACTTAAAATAGCACCAGGGAATCTGAGAGGGGCCTTTACGCATGTATTCATGGACCCCCCTTACAATAAAGGATTATGGAAACCTGTTATTAATAAATTGAAAGAATTTAATTTAATAGCAGAAGGTGGGATCATAATTCTAGAAGAAAGCAAAGATGTAGAAATTGATCGAAATAAATTCACTATATTAGCAGATAAAGAATGGGGAGGCACAAGAGTACTATTTTTCAGATATCGCTAAAGTGTATATTAACGCCGTCCAAACAAGCGCTCAACATCAGCTATTTTAAGCTCCACATATGTAGGCCTACCATGATTACATTGACCACTATGCGGCGTGTTTTCCATTTGCCTTAGTAAAGAATTCATTTCATTACTATTCAACACCCGCCCAGCCCTAACACTTCCATGACAAGCCATGGTCCCACAAACATGCTCAAATTTTTCCTTCAGACTCAAAGCTTCATCATATTCACTAATATCATCAGCTAAATCTTGCATCAATTTGTGTATATTCATTTCCCCTAGAAGAGCTGGAGTTTCACTGACAGCTACTGCACCCACTCCAAATCCTTCAAACAAAAGTCCCATATCTTTTAATTCATCTTTGCGTTCTAGCAGCCTTTGAACATCGCTATCACTGAGTTCAACAATTTCAGGTATAAGTAAAGTTTGCCTTTCAACCCCTTGACCTGCATGAGAGGATTTCATCTTTTCGTACACAAGCCTTTCATGGGCCGCATGTTGGTCAACAATAACTATTCCATCTTGTGTTTGAGATATTATATATGTTTCATGAAGTTGAGCACGTGCAATACCTAATGGATATAAATCATTATCTTGCTCTATTTTATCCTCTATATTATCTTCAAATTTAGCCGAAAAACCATAATCTTTTAGATATAAATTATCTTTTGATAAAATGCTTTCAGCATGAGTAGTGTCATCATACCGATAGGGTGCTTTATAGCCGGAGTTATTATAACTTCTTTGAAATGTATACTGGGTTTCTTCAGTTTGTATTTTTCCCAGAGCAAAATTCGATATTGTCGTGCTTGCTCTGTGTCCAGCTGCTGCAAGACTGTGACGCAATGCAGAAACTATTAAACCTCTAACCAACCCAGGATTTCGAAATCTTACTTCATTTTTAGCGGGATGAACATTTACATCAACATGGTCATTGGGTAAATCGATGTAAAGAGCAACAATTGGGTGCCGGTCTCTAGCTAGAAAGTCTTGATAGGCCCCCCTTACAGCTCCATGTAGAATTCGGTCACGCACAGGACGACCATTAACAAAAAGAAACTGATGCTGAGTATTTCCACGTGAAAACGTTGGCAAACCAGCATATCCACTTAGACTAATCTCATCTCTAGTTTTATCAATCAATATTGAGTTCGGCTTAAAATCTTCCCCTAATACTGATGCTAGACGGGATAGCCTAGTTCCATGATTATTCTGATTATTCTGAACGTTAAATATGGTACGTTTTGCATTGCTTAACTTAAAGCCAATGCTTGGATTTGCCATGGCTAGACGCCTAACATTATCTGAAATAGCTAAGCTTTCGCTACGCTCAGATTTCATGAACTTTAATCGTGCAGGTGTTGCATAAAATAAATCTCTCACAGTTACTCGAGTTCCATGATGACCCAACCTTGGTGCAGGTGTAACTGAACTCTTCTGACCCCCATCAATAGTTATCTTCCAAGAATGAGAGGCACCCTTTTGTTGAGATAGAATCTGAAGCCGCGATACGGACGCTATAGATGGTAAAGCTTCTCCTCGAAAACCCATGGTATTTATATTTAATAAATCCCAATTCCCCTCGGAGTCAGGTAGTAATTTAGATGTAGCATGACGTTTGATAGCCACAGATAAGCAGTTTTTACTCATTCCGCTGCCATTATCAGTAACCGACACTAGTCCAAGCCCACCTCCGTCGTAGACAATATCAATTTGAGATGCACCTGCATCAATCGCATTTTCAACTAATTCTTTTATCACACTTGCAGGGCGCTCAACTACCTCACCTGCAGCAATGCGATTCACTGTTTCAATAGGCATTTCACGGATGACTGATGGCATATTATTCATATGGTATTTCGAGGGTATCTAGCCATAAGAGTTAATTTAGAGTCCAGGTAATTTGGCAGCTCCTGGACGTTTGGTGATTTTAACATCTTTCCCACCGGTGGCAGATATAATCGCCTCTAACCTTTTGGCCTCAACGTCAGAGTCTATAGGAGCGCTGTTCGAGGAGATGCTGCTTCCATCCTTCCAGAACAGTACCTGGTCTGAAAAGCCTTTGGATTTTCTTTCAACAGAATTAGATCCATCAATTTCTAATCTAATTTCTGGATTAGCTGAACCAACACCAGCTTTAGACATTAAAACAACTTCGCCGCGGGTAGGTTCCACCTCATCAATATTGCCTAATAATGCTTCCCTAGCAGATTCTTGACTGTAATTATTTTCAGATGAACTAGTTCCAATCTGAGGGGGTCTGAGGTTATATTCTGGAGGAACAACTAATGGAGCTTTAGTTAAAATATTAAATTCATTTGGAGCATTTTTTTTAATACCCAAAGCTTTGGTTGTTTGAGTGCAACCCAAAATTATTGAAGAAGCAAATATAGCCATTAAAATATTAGTGAATTTCATTATGTTTCTTTCTAAATATAATTACTCTTACCTAAAAGGTATAAGTTTACCTGGAAAATATGCAAAGCTATTTTTTCTTAAAATATGGTACATTTTTCTCATTAATAAAGCTAGCAAGAATAAGCCCAATTACCCCACAAGTTATACTGGTGTCGGCTACGTTAAAAACCCAACGAAAACCAATTTCACTAAAATCAATAAAATCTGTTACTGATCCGAATAAAAAACGATCAATGCCATTTCCTATGGCACCACTAATGATTAATGAAAAAGAAATTTTCGATAAAAAATCTTCAGTTTTACTCAACATGTAAATTAAAACACCACTCATAAGAAAAGCAAAAATTGTTAGAAACCACCTTTTGAGCTCACTATCACCCTGTAAAAGCCCCCAACTTATTCCTGGGTTACAAACTAATGATATATCCATTGGTCCCGGTAAAGAATGATATTTTCCAGGGACCAAGTTCATTTCGCAGATATTAATCGGAACATTAAAGAACTCGGTTACTGATAACTTTGTCCATTGATCTAAAAACACCATGCCTAAGGGAATTAGAACAGAATATAAAAATAACTTTTTTTTCATGTAACTTTTCTCTTAATACTATCGTCTTAAAACGACGATTAGACTAGTTATGGAACAACATCCAATAATTTAATACAATATTTAGTTTAAAACTATTATTATGATTGATTTAAACGAATTTCTTTTTCATTCTACCATTGGCGGGAGCATTTTTTATGCTAGAGAAACTAAACAAAATGCAAATAAAATAGGTTAGTTCAGTAGATGACTATATTATCAAAACTACGCAACAATCGATTAATGGCAAGTTCACTTGTGGTTTTATCGATTGCAATAGGCCTTAGCAGTCCAGCTCATGCCCAAATTATAGTTAATGATGACAGAACAGATCCGGTGCAAACTAATGGTGAAGACATTACGATTGAAAATGAAGGCACCATAACGGTAGATACTGAAGGGCCTGCATTAGTCTTAAATTCCGACAATAACATAGTAAACTCCGGCTCTGTGACAATTGAGGATGTAAGTAATGCTGTTGGAGTAAGCCTTGAGGGTG
>JABGVR010000235.1 GCA_018645985.1 Hellea sp.
CCCACCGATGGAGGATATGCTGCAAAAAACGAAAATTGATTTTGCGCTTAATAAAGTTCCTAAAAAAGGGGTTATAGAGAGCACGGTGGAACCCACTGGCGAAACTATAACAGCGGGATTTAAAAATTTTCCCCTTGGGAATATCACCGAACTTTATTTTTTTCCATATGAAAATGGACACTTTAAAAACATTAGTACGAAAGCTTCAAGAAATAACCGTGATAGATTAAAATTAGAATTAATACCCGACCTACGGAGCAAGGAAATTTTTCCTAGTAATGTGAGAGGCGTACTTTCCTATAAAATTAACGGAATACCCAAAAGTGAAGTTATTGATTTATCTACGGGTAAATTAATATCAAAACAAAAAAACCTACTCAATAAAAACTCCTCTAATTTGTCTTTCATGAGTGCTTTATTAGGTGCGTTTATAGGAGGAATTATATTGAACTTTATGCCTTGTGTTTTTCCCATAATATCAATGAAAGCCTTTTCAATAGCAAAATTAGTAAGTGAAAATAAATCAGCTATCAAACGTGATGCATTTTTATATTCAGCAGGAATAATGACCACATTCTTGCTCTTTGCCATTGTAATAATTTTACTGAAATTAGGTGGAGCTGAAATTGGATGGGGCTTTCATCTTCAGTCGCCTAGGGTGGTTTCTACCTTATCGATAATACTCTTTTTGTCGGGATTAAGTTTATTGGGTGTTTTTGAAACGGGTTCCATATTTCAAAACCTCAGTAGTAGATTAGTAGAAAAGTATAAAATGACTAATTCATTTTTTACAGGTGCGTTTGCAGTTGTGGTTGCGACCCCATGTACTGCACCATTAATGGCCGGAGCTCTTGGATATGCTTTTGTATCCACAGGTTCGATTACAATAACCATACTCTTGTCTTTAGGCGCTGGATTTGCATCACCCTTCTTGTTGTTAGCATGTTTTCCAAATGTAATTTCTAAATTACCAAAACCAGGAGTTTGGATGAAATATTTTAAGGAGGCATTATCATTTCCTATGTTTGCTGCCTCAATATGGCTGATATGGGTTCTTGATCAACAAGTAGGTCCAGACGGCGTAGCCAAGGTATTGGTATCTTTTCTGTTCTTTGTTATAGCAATTTGGTTTGTAAAGAATGATATATCAGCTAGGAAGTTATTAGCACCACTTTTTCTAATAGTAGCATTAATATTACCTTGGTACGGAGATTATAATGCAGAAGATAATAACACACTATATGGGTCATATGCAGAGGAGTGGTCTTCAGAAAAAGTTTTGGAGCTAAACAATGAAGGAAAAAACGTATTTGTAAATTTCACGGCAGCATGGTGTGTTACCTGTAAGTACAATGAAAAAGTAGTGTTAAATGACCCTAGAGTAAAAAAGTTATTTAAAGATACTGACACAATATTTCTAACTGCAGACTGGACAAATAAGAACTCTAACATTGCAAAAGAGTTAAGAGTGCATGGACGGGCAGGGGTGCCTTTATATTTAGTATATAACGACACCTCGATTACGCCATTAATACTTCCACAAACATTAAGTTATAAGATTATCAAAAACGCTATCGTCAAATAGCGCATAAAAAATTAATATGAGATTAGATTATGGGTATTGATTCTGAGCACAGCAAGCAAAAGTATAAGAAGCTTGAAGTATTAGCTCAAACTAATTTAAAAATAACTGATTTGATGAAAACAGAACCAAACCGCATTGATAACTTCGTAATGCGAGAGGGTCCATTAAGAGCTGATTTTTCTAAACAACGTGTGTGTGAAAGAACTTTGAATGCACTTAAAGAGTATGCTGCATCATGTGGCCTTGAGGAATATCGTGCTAAATTATTTAGTGGTGAGAAAATAAATAACTCTGAGGGCCGTGCCGTTCTCCACATGGCCTTGAGGGGTGTTGGCGGGTCAAAAGGCGTGCAAGAAGATGTTAAAGCTATGCGGCACCGGATGAAAGTTTTTTCTAATAAAATCAGAAGCGATGGAAAGTACAAAGCTATAGTTCACATTGGAATTGGAGGCTCTGACCTTGGTCCACGTTTAGTGGCGGATGCCTTTAGTGCAAATGCAGAAATGAAACTTGATTTGCGGTTTGCAGAAAATATTGATGGTGCCTCAATCAACGATGCTTTAGATGGCCTGAGCCCTGAGAGCACTCTAATTATTGTAGTTTCTAAGTCTTTCACAACTCAGGAAACTCGTATGAATGCCGAAGCTGCCTATAATTGGCTAGAGACTGACCTTGGAACCAATGCTGGGGAAAACTTTATTGCAGTTACTGCAAATCGACAGGGTGCTATCGACTTTATGATCCCTGACGAGCAAATTTTTGATTTCTGGGATTGGGTTGGCGGGCGTTACTCTGTTTGGAGCTCAGTTGGTCTATCTTTACAGATTGCATTTGGTCCTTCTCTTTTTGATGAGTTCTTGAAAGGGGCATCTAAAATGGATTTACATTTTCGTGATCAGCCTTTGCACGAGAACCTACCTGTTTTGATGGCAATTGTAGGTGTTTGGAATCGAAATTTTTTAAATTATAGTTCTCTCGCTGTAATTCCATACTCTAGAAACATACGAAAATTTTCTGCATTTTTACAGCAGCTTGAAATGGAGTCTAATGGAAAATATATAAACCGCGAAGGAGCCCCCGCAGGTATAACTTGTCCTATCATATGGGGCGATGAAGGCACAAATGGGCAACATGCTTTCTTCCAATGGCTTCACCAAGGAACTCCAGGAGCCCCAGTTGATTTTATTGCTGTTTTAAAAGACTCTAGTGGAAGACCTGAGCATCATGCTGCTTTATTAGCAAACTGCTTTGCTCAATCAGAAGCCTTAATGGTAGGTAAGTCAACAGATCAGGTGCTCAAAGAAATGGGTGGCGGCGATAATATAAGTGCTATTGCCCGGCAAAAAACATTTCCAGGCAACCGTCCATCTACGACAATTACTTTAGATGATCTTACGCCCTTTTCTCTTGGGCATTTAATTGCGCTTTATGAGCACAAAGTTTTCGTTCAGGGAGTAATGTGGAATGTAAATAGTTTTGACCAATGGGGTGTGGAACTAGGTAAGATACTTGCCTCTAAAATATTAATAGAAATGCAAACTGGCACAAAAGGTAAGCACGACATTAGTACATCAAAGCTAATCGAGCTTTTCATAAATAGCACTAAAGAGAGCTAGTTTAACAACTAAGATTCTTTCTTTTTGGGAGCTCTGAAAAATTACCTTGTCTTTTTTGCTTTTTAGAGTTCATTGCCTCTTCCATCTCAGATGGTGCTAGCATGGACATGTTCCAAACAGCTATATTATCCAATGTATCCATTGTGTTGTGATCACGTGAATAAGTTATAATCCGTTTGCAACCGTAAACTGCTAGTGGGGGTTTGGATGCTATTTCTTTTGCTACGGCCATAACTGAATTAATCATGTCTTCTTTATTTTCATAGACTTTATTAAATAGACCCCTCTCTTTACATTCAACTGCAGGCATTTGACGGCCCGTATATGCTAGTTCACGTACTACACCTTCGGGCATGTGATTTAGTATGCGAGGAAAAGTACCAACATCTGCAGTCATACCAACATTTATTTCAAATATTGTTATAAAGCTATCACTTGTGCCATAACGCATATCACAGGCCGTTATAAGGTCTACTCCGCCTCCGTAACACCCTCCTTGTATTGCTGCAATTACAGGTATTCTGCATTGTTCAATTGCTGTGAAACTATTTTGTAGGGGCAATACGCTATTATTGTAAAAATCTACTCCGTAGTGAGGCTGGTTTTTATCGCTACTGCCTCCGATATCGTTAACAAACATCCCAATATCTATTCCTGCAGAAAATACTGGTCCTGTAGATGATATAACTATTACTCTTGCTTTAGAATTATCATCGATATCGTGTATAATTTTTGGTAATTCTACCCAAAAATCCTTAATCATTGCATTACGTTTTTCAGGCCGATTCAGTATGATATGGGCAACATGATCTTTTATAGAAACTTCAAAACACTTATACTTCACTACAGAGCCCTTATTTAAATTTAAATTTTATTGGCGAGGATTCATTTTCCAATTAGAATACGCCTTTGTTGTCACAGGAAATTAATAATTGACCCTCTAAACCTGCTCGTCTGTGTTTATGGATTTTTCTATACTCATCAGAGCTAACAGTCTCAATCATTATTTCAGCACTTGGGTATTTGAATATACCAATTGCGTCCCACTCTCCTTCCCCTTGCCCAATGAGCCAAGAGTTCATATTTCCACCCCATGTTCCCCCTCCTTCAATTCCTTTATCTTTAACAAGCTGAGAGAAAGCAGATGCATATCGCGCATAAGCTTCACGGCCAGATACGTCTTCCCCATTCTTATAGGTTGCTTTATCTTTAAACTTTAGAAGATTTAGCATATAAACAGGTTCTCCAGCTTTTTTATCTGATAGAAACTTTTTAATCTGCTCTGGCGTTGGCTCTATAGCGTTAAGAGTTGTCATTATAAATACCCTGGATGTTCCATGACGTTTGATGCAGATTTATTTACCCATTCGCTGGGTATGAAAAAATCGGCTGCCAAAGGCCCGTTATAGCCCGGTTGATTGTATTTGTTAAAATTAGTTTCACCTGATTCAGCTAATACGAATTCATCTATAAGAAACTGTCCTGTAATCTCATTTGCTGGCTTAGTAACCAATTCGTACATTGCATCTGCCATAATAGTAGGAAGCCTACTCATTTTTGCCATGCTATCCCCTCCTAATATATTTCTTACAGCTGCAGTATCTATAGAGGTCATGGGCCATAGGGAGTTCACTGCAATGCCATCTTTCCGAAACTCTTCTGCCATTCCTAATGTGCACATACTCATTCCATATTTAGCCATTGTATAGGCTGTATGGTTCCTGAACCAACGCTTATCCATATCCAAGGGAGGCGCTATGTTAACTATATGCGGATTTTCAGCTTTTTTTAAATGGGGATGACATTTTTGGCTCAACATAAATGTACCTCGTGCATTCACCTCATTCATTAAGTCGTAACGTTTCATCGGAGTTAATGTAGTTGGGGTTGGCGAAACAGCACTTGCATTATTTATGCAAATATCAATGCCCCCGAATTGCTTTACGCAAGAGCTTATTGCATTATCTACTGCTTCCTCATTTCGTATATCACAAACTATTGGTAATGCTTTTCCTCCTAAACCCTCTATTTCTTTACTTGCTGTATATATAGTACCGCTAAGCTTAGGGTGAGGTGAAGCAGTTTTAGCTGCTATCGCTATGTTTGCACCATCAGCAGCACATCTTTTTGCAATTTCAAGCCCAATGCCTCTTGAGCCACCGGACATAAATATTGTTTTACCTTGAAGTGTCATATTAATTCCTGTTTTCTTTAGCCATATCATATGCAATAAATAACGTAGTCACAAGGAAAACTAATTATGGCATTAGCAGAAGCAATATTAGTTTGCTTAACTGAACGGCCTATGAGTGGCTATGACTTAGCAAAAAACTTTGATGCGTCGATTGGATATTTTTGGAGAGCATCGCACCAACAAATATATCGTGAACTTGGTAAGCTCCGTGAAAAGGGCCTCGTCAATAGTAGAGAGGTGTCACAAGAAGGGAAGCCCAATAGAATTATCCATACCCTCACTCAAGAGGGTAAAATTTATTTACGGGCGTGGTCTAAAAAACCTGTAAATCAACCATCAATAAAAGACGATCTTATGGTGAAGTTTTATGCGCTAGAAAATATGGATATAAGTGCTCTTAAGGAGCAATTGTTAATAAGAGTGGATAAGCATAAAGATTTATTAAGCAGATATTATAGAATCAAAGAAAAGTATTATGATGGTAAAAATTTAGATCTAACTCAAAAGGGGAAACTGATAGTTCTAGAGATGGGAATTCACACTGAACTATATAATATAGAGCGTATTGAAGACAGCTTAAGTAAAATTGGAAAACTTTAATTTTTACTTTTTTGTTGTTCCCAAAGCTCTTTATACAGTCCGTTTTTTTTCAAAAGCTGTGCGTGTTCTCCTTGCTCAACTATTTTTCCTTTATCCATAACTATGATTTTATCAGCATTTACTATAGTGGATAGCCGATGCGCTATAACAAGTGTAGTTCTATTTGCTGAAACAGCCTCAAGAGCGGATTGAATGCCTTCCTCAGTTACGCTGTCGAGAGCTGATGTCGCTTCATCCAGAATTAGAACGGCTGGGTTCTTCAATAAAGTTCGCGCAATCGCTACCCGCTGTTTTTCCCCTCCTGAGAGTTTTAACCCTCTTTCACCTACTAACGTCTTATAACCATTGGGAAGACTTTCGATAAAATCGTGTATTTGTGCATTTTTAGATACTGTTTCAATATCTTCCTGTGAGGCTGCAGGGTTAGCATATCCAATATTAAAGCCTATGGTATCATTGAACAAAACAGTGTCCTGTGGAACTATTCCTATAAACCTGCGAAGGCTTTCAAGGGAAACCTTTTTTATATCATGTCCGTTAATATGTACTGATCCTGCTTCTATGTCGTAAAACCTGAATAATATTCGCGATAGTGTAGACTTACCTGCACCAGTAGGCCCTACAACTGCCACTGTATCCCCTCGTTTTATTGTGAAAGAAACATCTTTTAGTATAGGTCGTTCACTTTCATAACGAAAGTATACTTTAGAAAAATTAATATCCGCTTGGTCACCACGAAGTTTTTCTGCGTCAGGACTATCCTGTATTTCTGGCTGTAGGTCCAATAAGGCGAACATCTTTTCCATATCAGTGAGAGCCTGTTTAATTTCTCTGTAAGCAAAACCAAGTATGTTCAGTGGCCTATAGACCTGCATCATCACTAAAGTGATTGTAAGAATATCGCCTGTTGTCATTTCGCCGGTAAGAGTCCTTTGGGTAGCTAAAAGAACCAAACCAACAAGCCCTATATTCATTAGAAAGCTTTGGCCAATATTTACAGTTGCTAATGATGTTCGTGATAATATGGCTGCTTTTTGATAGCCTTCCATAGCCTTGTCATACCTTTGGGTTTCATAATGTTCGGCATTAAAATATTTTACAGTTTCATAGTTTAATAGGCTATCTATGGCTTTAGAGTTAGCCTCTGTATCTTTAGTGTTCATATCTCTTCTGAACCTAAGTCTCCATTCAGTTGTAACAATGGTAAACCAGATGTAAGTTATAACCACACTAACCGCAATTAGAGCAAATTCCCAGCTGTAGGCTATCCAGAATGCTATCCCCGCGAGGGTGAGTTGCAGAAGAGTTGGCCCTATATTAAACAACAAGAACCTAAAAAGAAAATCGATTGAACGTATTCCCCTCTCTATTACACGCGAGATGCCGCCTGTGCGTTTTTCAAGATGATAACGAAGTGAAAGTTTGTGTAAGTGTGCAAAAGTCAAGGTTGCTATCGACCGTTGTGCATGTTGAGCAACTGGGGCGAATATATACTCACGTCCTTCAGATAGCATAACAGATACTAGCCTTAAGCCCCCATAGGCGAGAATAAGGATAAGAATTGAACTTCCTATTACTGCACCTAAGCCTAATTCTGTTATTTGGATCTCAATGCTATCACTTGCTTGACCCAAAAAGAATGGGGCGGCAACAATAATAAATTGGCCGGCTATCGTAGCTATTATAGCAAATAAAGTTCTTATTTTATAAGAAGGTTTACTTTGAGGCCACAAATAAGGCCACAAGCGCCCAAAACTTTTTAACTGGTAGCCGATCGTTTGTTCTTTAATTCTATTTAAATTTTTTCTTGTCATTTAGTCATTTTTTAAAATCTAAGGACGCGTTAATTTGTAAACTTAATATAAACATATTTCCTCTAATATGTCTCATATTATCTATAATTATCATAACTGAGATTCATGCGTGCAATAAAAAAAATATTACCATCTCAACCCCGTGGTATAAATAGGTTATCTCAGCCTATATTAGACCAAGACTACTGGATGATAAATCAGAAGCGCTACTCTTTTCTGGGGGCTTCCTTTGATTCCCTGACTGCTTTGCAGCTTTTGACTAAAATAAAATATATTTCCCAGGACCATGGTTTTCGTTATATTCTTACTTCTGGGATGGACCAGATTGTTAAAATTAACAAACACCCTGACAAG
>JABGVR010000236.1 GCA_018645985.1 Hellea sp.
CTCCAGATGGCATATTAAATACATTAGGACTTCTCATTACATCCGTTTAATTTTACTTGATTAATCACCGCCTCTGCAGCAATTAAAGAATAAGGATCCCCTACATGCATCCAATAACCTGGCAATTGAAATCCATATATTTTTTTTCTTTTTAGACTTTCATTCCATATTTTATTACGCGAAAATTTTTCTACTTTATAAGGTTTGGCTAAAGCAGGTTTAAATACTTGAACTCCTGCATAAATATAATCAGATTTCTGATTTGATCGTCTTGTCAAACTATTATTTTTACCAAAATCAAAATCACCCTTTCCGCTATAGCCAAGCGACCATTCTGCCTTTGCACATAATAAAAGTTCATCCATATGGCCTGGTTTCCAGGCGTTTATTAGCTTTTCAAGTACTGGTTCAAATTCAATCCAAATAGAGTCAATATTGCATATCAAAATAGGTTTTTGGCCTAACATAGGTAATGCCTTGACGACTCCCCCACCTGTTTCTAAAAGTAAATTAGTCTCATCGGAAATAACTATTTCAAGGTCTAAATTTAGACTCTTTAAATGTGATATTAAATTGGGTGCAAATGCATGTACATTAACTATGGCTTTTTTTATACCTACATTTACTAGCCTTTGTAGCATATGATTAATTAATGGTTTTCCATCAAGTTTCACCATCGCCTTTGAGATATTATTTGTGAGTGGCTTCATTCTAGTCCCGTAACCCGCTGCCATTATCATTGCCGTTTCAATCATAAAAAATCTCAGGTATATTTTGCTCCAACCATTGCTTTAACTCATCACAGCAAGGTGAATTTAGGTTTTTCATAAGATGCCCTTTAACACGAGGAATAAAATCTAAATATTGCAACTTTTTATCTCGTTTAGCCAATCTTATGAAGATACCTAAAATTTTTGCATTACGTTGCGCTCCCATTATAGCATATGCTGATCGGAACCTTTCATCATTTTTAATCCCTGACTGCTGGCAGAACCTATCAATTAATATTTCTGAAAGTTCCGGCGAGACATCACGCCGAGCGTCTTCGACTAAACTAACTAAATCATAAGAAGGGTGAACGAAAAGTGCATCTTGAAAGTCAATTAAACCAATTTTTTCTACCCCTAGACGCTCATCAAGCCAAAAGATATTTTCAGCATGAAAGTCCCTTAACCCCAAACCCGGCGCAAGAGATTCAAAATTAATAAAAAGTTTCTTCCAAATTGAGTGCCATATTTTCTTATTCTGACTATCTATTTGATGCCCAAGATCTTTTGCATACCAATCTAGAAGTAAATCCACCTCAGCAAGCATAGCCACATTATCATATAGCTCTAAATCCCAAAAAGAGTTTTCAAAGGTTAGATTTTTTGAAAAAGTAGATCTATAAATAGCGGCCAAGCAATCAACGGCAGCTGAGTACAATTTTTTTTCTTGATTTTCATTATTTTGTATAAATTTTGAAAACAAATTATCACCCAAATCTTCCAATAATAACAGCCCTTTACTCAAGTCAGATGCAAAGATTTTAGGTGCCGAAAAACCTCTTATACTTAGTTCCTTTGCAATACATGTGAATGCCTCAACTTTATTTCCCGCAAGTCTTGCTAGCGAGTTATATCCCATACTTTCTCTATTTTTAGTTTTTCCACTAGATATTTCATAATTTTTGTTCTCTGCTTGAGGGGTAATCATCAATATAGCATTTTGATTTTGACTGGTTACCCTTTCGTACCTGCGGGATGAAGCATCTCCCTTTAGTCTGGTGCGATCAAAATTTTTCCATCCACTTTTTTTAAGGAATATCTCTATATCTAATGAAGTAGTCATATATCTTTTTTAAAACCCTCAAGATATGCTGTACGTCCGTTACCATTGAACTTTAAATCAATTTTATAAATTTTTTTAGGCAATAGTGATCCAAGTTTTTCTGGCCACTCAATTACACATATAGCATCTTCGAAGGCATCAAATAGCCCGAGTTCGTATGCATCTTTAGGGTTTTCTAGTCTATACATATCGCAGTGCCATAATTCAAAATTTTTTATATCATATATTTGCACTAAAGTATAAGTAGGAGAAGGAACTTCTATATCCCCTAGCTCAGCTTGTATAATTCCTCTAGCAAGCGTAGTCTTCCCTGCGCCCAAATCTCCTGTTATCGCTAAAACATCACCTTTAGTAAGAACTTTTATAAGTTTAGAGCCAAGGTCTAATGTATCATTTTCTGTGGTTAATTGTACAATTTGCATGCGGCATTGATACGCTCTTGCAAATTGATGGCAAGCCTCTAAATAGTAAAAACAAACAATCCATAAGGTTAAAACATGCCAAAAATTAATTTCGTAGACTCTGATGGTACAAATCGTGAAGTCGAAACCAAAAATGGAACTTCCGTAATGGAAGCCGCAGTTCAAAATATGATACCAGGAATTGATGCTGACTGCGGCGGGGCTTGCGCCTGCGCAACATGTCACGTTTATGTATCAAATGATTGGATGGGAAAACTGAAGGCTAAAGATGATATGGAAGACTCTATGCTTGATTTTGCAGAAGATGTACAAGACAATTCACGCTTATCATGTCAAATCCTTATGAGTGATGAACTAGATGGTATAACTGTAACCACACCTGAAAGTCAGTAAGCTTATGCAGTTTTGTTGAACAGCTCAGCATGTGACTGAGCTTCTGGCGCCTCTCGGGGTAGATAAATACTAACGCATGTGCCAACTTCCTCTTCCGATTCTAACTCTACCCAGCCTCCATGGCGCTCAACGAACCTTTGGACCAAAGCTAGGCCCAAACCAGAACCACCGCGGCTACTTTTAAATGAACTAAAAACTTGAGGCTGTAAATCTGTAGGAATACCAACTCCATTGTCCTTCACCCAAATAATAACTCCGCCGCCATCAGCTTTCTTTCCCCCAAGCTCAATAACCCCTCCGGGTTTTGTAAACCTTAGAGCGTTAGTTAATAAATTATAGACCACCTGTTTTAATTTTACTTCGTCTCCTCTGATTTTACCCACTTTAGAATGAGATTTTAAGGATAATGATATTTTAGTATCTTCCGCTTTTGTAGCCACATAATCCAAAGAATGCTCAAGTATTTTATGAATTTCGATATCACTTAATTCTAAATCAAGAACATTTGCTTCTATGGCAGCAATATCAAGAATATCATTAATTGTCTTAGAAAGGTCTTCCGATGCACTCTGAATTGCAAAAATATATTCGCTTTGCTTATCTGTTATTTCCCCGGCACCACTGTTTTGGAGAAATTCAGAATATCCAGAAATTGTTGTCAATGGTGTACGTAATTGATAACTGACATGGCCCACAAACTCTGACTTCATTCGATCAGCCTCTTCTAATGCTTCTGCTCTTTCTATTAAAGCAGCCTGTGCCTTTCTAGCACTTGTTACATCCTCCCACGATATGTTGATTATCCTCAAGAGTTTGAACTTTGGAACCAAGTTTCATCATTCGGTGCTTACATAACTTTAGCAGGTGTAGCCTTTTTCTTACTAATGTTAGTTGAAGCCTTTA
>JABGVR010000036.1 GCA_018645985.1 Hellea sp.
ATGGAAAACCTATTCTTATTAAAGATAATGTAGAAACAAAAGATGATCTGCCTACTACAGGAGGAAGTTGGGCTTTAATAAATAATAAAAACAACAGAGACTCCCCTATAGTAAAGAAACTCAGGGATAGCGGAGCTGTGATACTAGGTAAAACTAACTTATCGCAATGGGCTAATTTTCGGTCTGAGTCATCCACTAGTGGTTGGTCCGCAGTCCGCGGCCAGGTAAAGAACCCTCATGTACTGAATCGCTCGCCCTGTGGATCAAGTTCTGGAAGCGGCTCAGCAGTTGCCTCTGGAATTGTCGCAGCGGCTATAGGAACAGAAACAAATGGATCCATTATATGTCCGTCAACTATGAACGGAATAGTTGGTTTTAAGCCAACTGTAGGGTTGTTATCACAAGAGCACATTATTCCAATTTCTTCTACGCAAGATACTGCCGGACCAATGACGCTCACTGTTAAAGGCTCAGCTATTATGATGGATGCTATGACTGAAAATGATGGTAGCTATGTAGATAATTTAAGTAAAACAATACCCCAGAGTACAACTATTGGAATATTGAGCTTCGCGAGAGGGGGTAACATTGGAGTTAATAAAAACTTTAATAAAGCTATCGAAGAACTAAAAGCCAAGGGTTTTAATTTTGTAGAAATAGAGTCTTGGGATCCAGGCGAAGGTTTTTTTGAAGCTGCCTATAAAGTTTTGAAGTATGAGTTTAAGTCAACCTTAAATAATTATCTTTCGACAACTAATACTAAGGTTGAGGTAAGAAGCCTAAAAGATTTGATTGAATTTAATAAGAAAGACGAGAGAGAATTAAAAATCTTTGATCAATCAATATTTCTATCATCTGAAAAATTAGATGATTTAAATTCCGAAGACTACAAAAAATCATTAAAATTAATACTGAATGCGACGCGAGAAAATGGAATTGATAAATTAATGGAGCAATATAACTTAGACTTTCTTATGGCCCCAAGTGCTGCGCCAACATTCTTGATAGATCATATGTATGGAGACTCCTACCCTGGAGGAACAGGTGCAGGATGGATACCAGCAATTGCAGGTTACCCTCATATAACTGTACCAATGGGGACTTATAAAAACCTACCAACCGGTCTTTCTTTCATGGGCAGGTCAGGACAAGATAAGGAGGTCATAGCAATGGGGTATGCATATGAACAGGCCAGTGGTAGCCTGCGTAAAAGACCTAGCTATTTACCGTCAATCGAAACCGTAACTTCTGGTTATATTTTAGAAGAATAAATTTATGTATTTATTAAAGTTAGTGATATCAGAATAATGGAAAAGTTAGTTACATTAACTTCTCGTTTTATAAACTTATTGATAGTTTGTGCTATTTTTTATTTATTAGCAAAATCAACTATTAGTTTTATATCTCCTTCTTCTGCCTGGGTTCCTTTAAGGCTGGATATTAAAAATAGTGAAAGTAGTTTAATTCCTGATAAAGAAACTTTTAAATTTGAAGTCGATCCATTTAATAGAAAAATAACTGACGGACCTATCACTCAAATGCAAATTGTGCAGGACGCACCTGAAACGACTTTAAATTTAGTTCTTACAGGTATGATATCAGGTCCTAATGGTATTGCCATTTTAAAAAAGTCTGATGAAAAACAGAAAAGTTATAAAGTAGGAGAACTAATTTACCCTGGCGTTGTTCTACAATCTGTTCAAAAAAATTACATAATCATAGATGTTGATGGTAAAATTCAGAGACTTACCTTTAACAGGGAAGAGATAACGGGCCTTAGCTACAGAAATGATGATCTAAAAAGCAATAAAGGTTTGAATAAAGAAAGCTTGGTAACTAGAAGCTCTGATTTTGATGTTGATCTTTTGTTTCAAAATCTATCCTTAAGAAGGGTTAGTGAAGCAGGTAAGCTAAGGGGATACTCAATTAAGCAAAACCAACCTAACATGGATTTAACAAAGCTTGGTTTTTTAAAGGAAGATATTATAACCGCTATAGACGGAGTTGATATTACTTCTGGAAGCCCAAATTTTGTTAAACTATTTGAGCAGTCCAGAAAAAGTGGTAATGTTGTTATGACAATAATAAGAAATGGTAAGACGAAAAAAATTAAAATTGGATTGCAATCATGAGAATAAAATACAAGTTACACATTGCACTTCTTTCTTTTTTGTTTGCTTTTTCTGGATTTAGTAGCCCTGCGTACAGTGCTGGAGATCACCTTATTACCATGCAGGAAGCAGAAATTAGGGCTTTCATTAATGATGTTTCTACAGTCACAGGAAACACTTTTATAGTTGATCCTAGGGTGCAGGGTAAAGTTACGATATCTTCTGAGCAGTCCCTATCAAAAAGAGAAGTTTTCGAGGTTTTTAAAGATGTTATGAGGGTGCATGGCTATACTGTAGTTCGTACTGCTACGGGTGAATACCGCATTACATTAATCCAGGGTGCTGCTCAAGATGCACCGTTTACTACAGGTAATGGATTTAACGGAAGATTTGCAACGATCGTTATAAAGCTGCAAAATAATGATGCTTCTGAAGCCGCGCGCTTAATTAAACCTGTTATGCACAGTCAAGGCCAGCTTACAGCAAGCCCCGGAGGTAAAGTACTAGTTATTACGGATTTCCCTGAAAACCTAAGAAAAGCTCGCGAAATTATTAAGGCATTAGATGTTAAAGACTTAGAGATTGAAACAATAAGGTTAAACAATCTTCTGGCTTCAGATGCAGAGGAAGTCTTAAAGAGTTTAGGAGGCGCAAAACCTACTTATAAAGCTGTTGCAGTGCCGGGTTCAAACAGTCTTGTTATTGAAGGCACTAAAGCGGATTTAATAAAGTTAAAAAGTATTATCAATGCTTTAGAAGATGGTAGTGTTAATCCAAGGGGAGCTGTTAGTATTGTCCCACTTCGATATGCCGATGGGGCCTCTATAATTGACTTACTTGTTAACCTTTTGCCTAATTACAAAATTGAAGGTCAGCCTTTGCCCACTGTTGCCTATGATGCGGAAAGCAATACTTTAGTTATAAGCGCTTCAGGTGAAACACAAGTTGCCTTAGAGCAGATAATTAGAAGATTAGACGTACGCCGCCCTCAGGTTTTAGTTGAAGCTATTATCGTTGAGATTTCAGATACTACCGCTCAAGAGCTTGGCGTTCAATTTGCATTAGCCGGATTGAATGGTAGCAGCGTTCCTCTCTTATCATCAAATTTTTCGCGTTCATCTCCTAATATTTTGGGAGTTGCTGCATTGGCTGCAGGTGCACAAGATGGATTTGATACCGTAGAGCAAGCTAATTTACTTAATTCATTAGCTGGTTCAGATGGAGGATTAGCCGGCCTGAGCGGGGTTGATAACGACATGTTATATTCTGTTGTCATTAATGCATTGGAAACTGATGAAGATTCTAATATCTTATCTACACCATTTGTTACAACTTTGGATAATGTTGCTGCAACATTTCTGGTAGGCCAAGAGATACCAATTACAACAGGCGAAAGCCTAGGCATGGGATCTAACAGTATTAATCCTTTTAGGACTTTTGAGAGAAAAGAAGTTGGCATTAAGCTTGAGGTATTACCACAAATTTCCGAAGGGGACGTTATCCGGCTCGAGATAAAACAGGAAGTTTCGTCAATTGCCGGAGCTATTACATCATTATCGTCTGACTTTGTTACAAATAAGCGTGAAATTGCGACAACTGTTCTTGCTAATGATGGAGAGATTATTGTTCTAGGTGGACTGCTTCAGGACGACGAACAAATTGATTTCTCGAAAGTTCCATTATTGGGTGACTTACCGATAGTTGGAAGAGCTTTCCAGTCAAAAGGAAAGTCGCGTAAGAAAACTAATTTGATGGTGTTTTTACGTCCTAAAATTATCCGAAGCGCCTCTGATGCTCGTCCAATGACACAAGAACTATTAAACCGAGCAAGGAGAGAGGATATGCTGCAATCTCAGCGCCCTAGCTCAAAAATAGATGACTACTTATCAGATACAGGGCAATCTACATTACCTAACGATAAATAGTAATATGAATAAACTATACATACTATTTGCTTTTCTGGGATGCATCCTTGCGCTTGTATTGCACGTGCCATTAGCCTGGTTTTCTAATGGAGTTATTCAAAAATATAGTTTTGAAAAAATAGATGCGTCCGGAACTTTATGGGAAGGTCATTTATGGAACTTACAGGACTTAGGAAATGTACATATTAAGCTTGATATAAAAAATTATTTAGAAAACAAATTGCCAATTTCTTTTAAGACTATTTCTTCTTCAATGATTATTTCTGGAGATGCCTCACAAACCCAATTTAAAAATATTAATTTTATTGGACAAATGTCTAAACTTCCTTCGCGTGATGGACGACTTCAGGACCTTAAAGGACAAGTTGAAATTAACTTTGATGAATTTTTTTGGGAAGAACAAGTTTGCATATCTTCTAAAGGAGATTTTTCTACTAATTTTTTAATGAAAAACGCTCTAAAGTGGAATTGGGCAGGACCTTTATTATCAGGACAAATTACATGCGATAATGGTGAAATTGTTTCTCGTTTAATTGGTGAAGAAGATAATCAAACTATAACTGCTGATATTAGATTATCACTTAATGGTAATTATAGCCTAAAAGTACGGGTTGAAACTTTAGATCCATATGCGGATTTAGTTTTACCACTTTTTGGATTTGAGAAGGTAGATTCTGATTACAGACTTTCTGAGCAGGGAACTTGGCTCTAGAATGTATAACTAGGTTTATCAGATATAAGTATTCGTGATCCAGATTATAGTTATGCCCAATGCAAGAAAAGGCCCAAATGGAATATGTCCATTTGATTTGAGTAAATATTTTTTAAAAAATAATACTGCAATTAAACCAGTACTGCTAGCTATCAATATTATATACGGCAGACCAACCCACCCGCACCATGCACCACCTACGGCTAAAAGTTTAGCATCACCCCGGCCTATGGCATCCTTGTTTTTAATAACTTTATAAAAAGTTTCTAAGCTAAAAAATATTAAATAACCAAGTGTGAGGCCAATGAAACTGTCAATGGCCTTATTTGTTATATATCCATTGAGTAAACCAATAAGCATTAAAGGAAAGGTAAGTTTATTAGGAAGGCGATGGGTTTTATAATCGATCCAGCTTAAAGCTATCAGAAAAAACATAAGTACAAGACTTGCTATGGTCGTTATAAGCTTAAATTCCATATGCTTTATTGACCTTTAAGCTAAAAGTAAGCAAGACATAGAATATATGTAAGCCCTAATTTTAGAAATATAATCGGAGGAAGTAATGGAAAAACCAAATAAAATACTACCTTCTAAAAATTCTGAAAATAAAATATTATTAGCTTTAGAATTATTGGATAAAAATAATTTAGAAGACCAATTGACTTCACTTCATCCTGCAGATTTTTCTGATCAATTCGAGCAGTTAACATCTGAACAACGCGAATCCCTGATTCAGTCGGCGCCTAAGCTTATATCAGCTGATGTCTTGGCAGAGTTAGAGGATGAAATAGTTGAAGATATTTTACCTTTACTGCCCTCGAGAAAGTTAGCATCTGCTATAACTGAGCTTGATAATGATGATGCTACACAAATTATTGAAGAAATGGAAGAAGCTCAGCGTGAAGAGGTTTTTAAAGCCTTAGAGCCTTATGAGCGAGCTACAATAGAGGCTTCACTAAGGTTTGACGAAGAGACTATTGGTCGACTGATGCAACGTGAGTTTGTCGCAGCTCCACCATTTTGGACTGTCGGTGATACGATAGATCACATGCGAGAAGATGGTAGGGAGCTACCTGATTTATTTTTTAACATTTGGGTGATAGATACACATTTTATGCCCATAGGTTACGTGCCGCTTTCTACAATTATGAAGTCATCGAGAGATGTATCTTTAAATGATATAATGAATAGATCGATAGTTAAAATAACTCAGAGTATGGACCAAGAAGAGGCCGCATATTTATTCGAAAAATATAATTTAATTTCAGCGCCGGTTGTAGATGATGATGAAAGATTAGCAGGAATTATGACTGTTGATGATATCATTGAAATTATTCAGAATGAAAATAAAGAGGATATCCTTGCTTTAGCAGGGGTTAGTGAAGCAAGTTTAACGGATACAGCTGTCGATATTGTCAAAGCCCGTGCGCCTTGGTTGTTTATAAATTTAGCAACATCAATACTGGCCTCTATAGTTATAGCTCAATTTGATTATGCTATAACGCAAATTGTTGCTCTCGCTATTCTGATGCCAATAGTTGCTTCAATGGGTGGAAATGCAGGAACTCAGGCCCTAACCGTAGCAGTTAGAAATTTAACTGAAAAAGACTTAACGAGTCAAACTGCTTGGCGTTCAGTACAACGTGAAGCTATCGCTGCTATGATAATAGGTTTTATTTTTGCATTTTCTTTAGCTTTGATTTCCTACATATGGTTTCAAGATTTAAAACTCTCCGTAGTTGCTTTTGTGGCTATGATAATTAATCATATATTTGCTGGACTTGCGGGTATATTAGTTCCTTTGGGATTAAAAAAATTTGGTGCTGACCCTGCAGTGTCTTCGTCAGTATTCGTCACTACAGTTACAGATATAATAGGCTTTTTTGTATTTTTAGGTCTGGCTGTTTTTATTTTACTTTAGAAAAAAAATTTAGGTCATCATTAACTAATATTCATACGTATTTAAACCATGACAATACATTTACAAAAATTATCTGTTGGATCTGAGACTGTTTCGACTCTTAGAGATTGGCAGAAATTAGTTGTTCGCCGCCGGGTCCAGCGAGGACTTTCTCCGCATCATGAGCACCGAACACGTATGTTTCCAAAAAATAAAGATGGATTACTACAGGGAGGTTCTATCTATTGGGTTATAAAGGGCTTTATCCAATGTAGAAATGAAATTATTGCATTGGAGGAAACAAAAACTAGAGATGGGAGGCGTGCATGCTCTATACTCATGAAACCCAAAATAATTCTCGTTAACCCAAGTCCTAGGCGCGCTTTTCAAGGCTGGCGTTATTTGAAACCCGAGGATGCTCCAAAAGATATTAGCGCTGATAAGCAATCTATCAGCATGCCACCGGAACTAAGGGCTAAGCTCTTAAGTTTGGGAGTTTGGTGAAAAATTCATAATTTAATTTTGTGTTGTGTATCCAAAAAAAAAGCCTTGGTCGAAACCAAGGCTTAAGTTTTTTATACTTACCCGCTTAGAATGTATAGCGAGCTTTGATGTAGTACTGACCACCAGTAAAACCAGTAGGTGATGCTTCAGGATAAAGTTGACCGGAGCCGCCTTTTCCTGGGTTTTCATCAGGATAGTTATCAAAGAGGTTATTTGCACCAATCATAAGTTCAACACCCTCATAAACTTCAGCACCGATTTCTGCATCGATCATAATTTCTGAGCTGACGTCATCTACGCCGTTACCAGTGTCATCCCACTTACCATAGTAGTTAGCACGTAGCATACCATTCCATATTCCTTTAGAATGTAGAAGTGTTGCAGAGCCCTTTACGTTTGGAAGAAGGTCTTCAAGTGACTGAACGCGACCAGCTGATATTGGACCCTGACGGGTAACTTCTGTGTCTGTCCAGTTAGCAGCAACTATAATTGTAGAGTCGCCACCTGCCATCTCAAAGTTGTAATCAGCTTTGATGTCGATACCTTGCGTTTTAGTATCAAATGCATTTGAGAAGAAACGGAATTGAGCCAAATCATCAAGACCGACGAAGTCTGTACGGCTTATTGTTCCAGCAGCGTCAAGTTCTGTTAATGCACCACCGATTGTTCCAGCAGTTGCACCAGCAGCCTGAAGGGCATCTAAGAAGTCAACATTAGCGCCTAATGCAACACGGTCTTTAACATCAATGTTAAAGTAGTCCACTGTCCAATTAATTCCGCCTGTGTTGAAGGCCATTCCCAAAGAGATGTTACGAGCATCTTCAGCAGTAAGTGTTGGGCGTTCACCAGAGGTTGATTCAATATAGTCTGCTGCTAATTGACCAGCAGCTGTGTTCAAAGGAAGTGTTCCTTGGTCAACGAGCTGACCATTCACGTTTTGAGTAGTAACGTTTGTGATATTAGCTTGCCCGCCTGTTGGTGCGTGGAAGCCTGTTGAGTATGTACCACGAAGACGAACATTATCATTTACTTTATATAATGCAGCTACTTTGTAGTTCAAAGTATCACCAAAGTTAGAATAATCTTCGTAACGTACCGCAGCGCCTAATGTAAGAGCGTCGGTAATATCACCCTCTAAATCCACATATCCTGCGAATGCATCTTGTGAATTGGATGAGCTGTTAGGAAAACCACCGAAACCATTTGAGCTTGATGAGAAACCTTGATCAGCCAAAGGGCCTAAAGCGTATGAGTTGGCACCGCCAGCGAACAGGTCGAAAGTTTCTTTTCGATATTCACCACCAAAACCAATATTTAAGTCTGAAGCCCACTCGGCCATTGGTACTGAGTAACCAAAGTCAGCATTTACAACTGTCTCGATTTGCTCTTGACCACCAGGAATGAAATCACGAACAACTTCTCTGTTTCCTGAACCCGCTATTGGTCCCAATGAAGCATTCACAGTGTTTGTGATAAAGAATTCTACTTTAGACGTTCCGTGTGTCACAGACAAATCATAAGAAAGACCATTTCCTAGATCCATATCGCCACGAACACCAGCACTTAAACCCATATCACGAAGATCACCACCAAAACGAGGAACAAACCCACCTGGGATTGCTTCTACGAATGAGAAACAGTTATCATCTGCAACTACTTGAGCCAACACTGTTGGATCTGGAAGAAGTCCATCTAATGGGATACCAGCAGGACATGATCCGCCAGCGCCAAGTCCGTCTAAGTCACCAACACGAATTGATGCAACACCGTTTGGATCAAGAGCTCCTGTAGTAGCGTCAACTAGATCGCCGCGGTATACACCGCCACGGTTGGTAGGATTACGATAGAAGAAACCTCCAGTAGTTGTTCTTTCAGCATATGTACCGAAAGCATAAAGCTCGGTATTTGCGTTAAGTTCCATACCACTGTTGAATGCTAACTTGATATCATCTTCAACATCAGGTTGACCCCAATACTGAGTGAACTCATCTGTGTAGCTGTTAATTGTAAGGTTGTCACCAGCTGCTGTGTTACCGGCAGCTACAAGAGCAGTTACATCATTACGCGGTGCTGCACGGACAGTACCATTGGTATCGCCATACTCACCTGAAATATTGATGAATCCATTATCTCCAAGAGGTAGACCTACGTTACCAGCAATTGAATACATGTCTCCGTCGCCTTCGTATGTTGAGCCATACTTAACTTCTAAGGATCCACCTTCTGATGAGTCTTTTAAATCAAACCCAATAACACCAGCGATTGCATCAGAACCATACTGAGATGACGCACCGTCACGTAAGATCTGAACTTGCTTTAATCCGATAGCAGGAAGTGAGGAAACGTCAACGCCTTGGGCGCCATCAGCAATACCACCACCTAAGAAGGATATAACAGCACCACGATGACGACGTTTGCCGTTAACAAGTACTAATGTGTTATCTGGTGATAGTCCGCGAAGATTGGCAGGACGAACGATTGAAGCAGCATCTGAAATTGGCTGCGTGTTAACGTTGTATGATGGAACTGATGTACGAAGTAAGTCTTGAACATCATTTACTGCATTCTGAGTGAACTCAGCACCTGAAATAACGTCAACTGGTGCTGGAGTGTCAGCAGCTGAGCGAGCTTTTCTTCGTGTACCAATTGAAACTACTTCATCTTCGGCAGATATACCGTCTGATGATTGCGAATAAGCCGGAACGGCCATAGCACCTGCTAGCATTGCAGCTGAAGCTGAAAGAGCTAGCGCGGATTTTAATGAAAAACGTTGCATGTGTATCCTTTACATAAAAGCAAACTAAAGACCTAGTACGGCCGGTGTGGATAACTAGTTTTTTGTGCGGTTTCATTCAAGCTTTTAGATACGTAATGTCGAATTTGATTGACCGTTGTGATAAATATGACACAATTTAAACTCAGGTAATTCATTTTTTTCTTAAATTACTGAAAATATGTAATTAATACAATATTATTTTAAGGTTTTGTTAACATGTTCCGTCTGCGTTTAGCAAATATGAGTGATACATTTGATATAAAAGAGTTAATGCGGTTGTCCATAAGCGAGCTTCAAAAAGGGTACTTAACGGATGAACAAATAAAGGCTTCATTTTCGATAATGGGAATAGATACACAATTAATTATCGATGAAACTTATTTTTGCGTAAAAATAAAAGATACTATGGTTGGTTGCGGTGGATGGTCCATGAGGTCAACTCTTTATGGAGGTAATCACAGTAAAAACCGTGATAAAAAACGTTTGAACCCAAAAAGTGATAGAGGCAGAATAAGAGCTATGTATACGCATCCGAATTATGTCAGGCAGGGAGTTGGCAGTATAATACTAAAAAAAGCAGAGGAATCTGCTAAAAATTTTGGTTTTAATCAACTTGAAATGGCAGCCACATTGTCGGGCCGTGAATTCTATGAAAAGTGTGGCTATAAAGTTGAAAGGTCATGGAATGACGATAGTGCTGTTCCGATACCCATGTTTACAATGGTAAAATCAATATAAATAAATTAATGAACTATTTATTTTACTAAACTAACTAATGGGGTAATTATCTATTAACCTGACATCTTGGCAGTGTGCAGCTACTAATAGACGTGCAGGACTAGAAAGTACTCCGCCTTCAAGGATAGTTAATGAATTAGGACTTCTAACTTCTATGTAGTCAACTGAACTAAACCCAGATTTTAATAACTGAGCTTTTGCGGTTTGAGTCGCTTCGTCAACGTTCGTACCTTTGCTCATACTGTTTGCACATGAAATCATAATTTTATTGAGTTTCCTCGCGATTTCTAAACCATTTGGGTTTAAGTATTTATTTCTAGATGATAATGCCAGACCATGATTGTCCCTTGCTATTTCTGCTCCTATAACTTTAACAGGAATGTCTAGATCATCAACCAAGCGACGAATAGTTGCTAACTGTTGATAATCTTTTTCTCCAAATATCGCATAATCAGGCTGTATTCTGTTTAGTAATTTTGTAACTATCAGAGCAACTCCTTCAAAGAAAGTAGGACGATGATTTGTTTCTAGTCCTTCAGCAACACCGCCTACAACAATTTTTGTGGTATGATCTTCATCGTACATTGACCTAGGGTTTGGAATATAAATAATATCGACATTTTCGTGAGTGAGCAAATTTATATCATTACTCTCGGTACGAGGATATAACTCAAAATCCTCACCTGGTGCAAATTGAGTAGGATTAACGTAAATTGAAACTATTGTTCTATCAGATTTTAGTTTTGCTAGTTTTACAAGTTTGAGGTGACCGTCATGAAGAGCCCCCATTGTTGGAACAAGAGATATAGTCTCATTATTTTTCCGGAACTGTGAAATACCAGAATTTAGCTCAGATTTGTTACGGGCTATAATAATTTTATTCATCATTAAGTTAATCCCTTCAGTCTTAGCATTCAAGCATTATGGACGATTTTCATCAAGAGTATAAATATATTCCAGTTACTATTCGAACTATTCTAATTTATTCTGCTGCCCCCCAAATTTCGGAGCGTTTAATCCAGCCTTGAATTTTTTTATAACTTACTTTGCACCAATTTTTTCTGCATTCCTCTAATCGTAGTAAAGTATCTTTTTCTGTTAACGCCATGGTCTCTGTTTGAACGGATGGGTTTTTGTGAATAGTTGTTTCTTCGGTAGTTATCACATTTCTGATACCGGATAGCGCAGGCCTGTGAACCCAGCTTTCATCCCCTTTCATATCCCGTACTTTACGCCAAGTATCTGTTTCAGCTACAACTATTAATGGAAGCCCTTTGCGTCTATATTGCCATAATATTTTATGCTTTGTGGATGGACCAACTCTGCCATTTGCCTTGCCAACCTTCAAGCTGACATACCTAGGTACAGCAAAACCGCTTCGTGTTTTTTCTGGAGGAACACGATATATACCTTCAAGTTCTAAATTTTTTTCCGTCTTTGTTTTTGGATTTTCGGATTGAATATATTGTTTACTAACTTCACTCGTAAAGGCATCAGATGCTATCGCTAGGATCCCCCAAAAAATTAGTAAGTGTATTTTAAAAACTTTAATCATAATCTTACTTATGGCGTTAAATGTTTAAACCAAAGGTAAATATTATTAAATATTATTATCTTTGAGCTTGAGAAAATGTGATAAATTCGTTTATTATACGGCATGAGCCAATCTAGTAATTATAAACCGCGCGTGAGTGTTACAAAACAATTACCAAAAGAAGTTGAAGAGAGAATGGTAAAACTCTTTGATACAACTTTAAGGCACACCTCAAGTTCAATGACGCAAGACGAGTTAAAGTCTGCAATAGCAAATTGCGAGGTGTTTGTGCCTAGTGTTACCGATATTATAAATTCAGATATTATATCAGCTGCTTCAGATAAGCTTCGGCTTATTGCTAATTTCGGAGCGGGAACAGATCATATTGATATTAACTTTGCCCATCAGCGTGGAATTATAGTTACAAACACCCCAGGTGTTCTAACTGAAGATACAGCTGATTTGACGATGGCTCTTATTTTAGCAGTTCCAAGACGATTAGTTGAAGGTGACCGTAGGGCTCGGTCTGGTAAGTTTGAGGGATGGACACCTACATTCATGTTGGGTCACCGCATTAAGGGAAAAAGATTGGGTATAATTGGTATGGGACGTATAGGTCAGGCAGTGGCTAGGCGAGCGAAGGCTTTTGGTCTAGAGGTTCATTATCACAACCGTAGTAGGTTGCCAGCTGGCATTGAAGATACACTCGATGCAACTTATTGGCCAACATTAGACCCGATGCTTCCTTCAATCGATATAGTGGTTATTACATGCCCCAGTACGCCTGAGACCTATCATCTAATAAATAAAAAGCGTTTAAAATTACTCTCGCCAACCAGCTACATTGTTAATACATCTAGAGGGGAGGTTATAGATGAAAAGGCTCTTGCGATTGCATTATCAAATGGTGAATTAAGTGGTGCAGGTTTAGATGTTTATGAGGATGAGCCTCAGATACACCCAGATTTAATAAAATTACAAAATGTTATATTGTCCCCGCATATAGGCTCGGCGACATACGAGAGCAGACAGGAAATGGGAGAAAAGGTAATGATTAACATCAGAGCTATGGTGGATGGTCATGCATACCCGGATAGAGTCCTACCGCTCAGCGAATAGTATTTAATAGGTTAATTAGTTTTCCTTATTATCCGACTGTTCTTAAGTTTAAACATGTTTTCAATTCGCTTTTCACTGTAAAGAGATTGTGAGGGATTGTTTTCAAATTTAAACTTATTTGAGTAATATAAGTCTTTGTTTTGATTGGCCGGACAAACTCCATTTTCTCTGTATGATAAAGCGGTACTGAGCATATTTTCATTAGTGCTGCCAAGCTGATTAGTAAAATCATCACCGGCAAGACAGCCAGGAATAAATTCGCCAACTCCTCCCGTTGTGGCACTATTCTCGGGGGCGAAACCATCAGAGTAGTCTCCAAAGTTTTTATAATTCACGCCTCGAAACTGAATTGTAAAATAGGTCTCTCCGCAGTTATCTGTACCATAAAATCCATAAGGTTTACCACATGTTCTTGAGCCAATCAGTATAACCTCAACATCTATACCTCTTAAGCCATTTATGACGGCTTCACTAGCGCTACAAGTCCTAGCTGTTGAAATAATAAATACTCGCTCAAGATCAACTGTATTTAACGGCTGACCTCCAGGAAAGTTTTCGTTAAAACCAAGACTTGTAGTATAAAAGGGTGTAGGTTCTAATGCTGTATTAGTGACTGGATTAGTAACGGGATGTTTATCATTGAACTGAAGCTCTTCGAAAAATGTTCCTTGGGTTTGATTCTCCCCTGCAATCATAAAGCTAAGCTGACTAGCTATCGCCAAAAACCCTCCGCCGTTGTACCTTAAATCGAGAACTAGGTCGCTAATGTTAGCGTTACTCATTTCAGTGAAAGCATTAGCAATTTGCTCTTCGGCCGTTGATGTACCAAATGTTGTAAATGCTATATAACCAACTTTTCCTGTTGGAGTATCAATTACAGTTGTGGTGTTTACAGGTTGTTCGGCAACTACGGCTGAAGTTAATGAAACAGAGCGTATTGCTTCGGACCCAGCATCTTTTACAAGAAATGTATGAGTTTCGCCGGGTTGTGACGGAAAAAGACCTGCGTTTA
>JABGVR010000237.1 GCA_018645985.1 Hellea sp.
CCAGTTCTCGGGTTTATTTTTTGCACCAAAGCATCAGTATAAGTCGATTTTAATTTAGAATAATGACGCCACTCGAGAATGATTTGTGGAAGTTTTTCTCCCTTTTCTGCAAGCGCCTCTAGAACACCCGCACCTGTTTGCCAGGCTCCAGTTTTTGTTTTCTTACCCCCCTGAAGATTCATCTTGTCGAAAAGAATTTCTCCCAATTGTTTAGGAGAACCTAAATTAAACTGCTGCTCAGAAAGCAAATAAGCTTCAGTCTCAAAATGTTCCATTTTTTGAGCAAATAATGCTGACAAGCGCGCGAGCTCCGCTCTATCAACTTTGATGCCATTATTTTCCATATCCGCTATTATCGATGGCAAAGGTCGCTCTAAAGTTTCATAAACTGTTTTCACCTTTTCAGCTACTAACTTAGGCTTCAAATACTTCCATAAACGCAACGTAACATCTGCATCTTCTGCAGCATACGGGGTAGCAACTTCAAGAGATAATTCATCGAAGGTTTTCTTGTTTTTCCCTGATCCCACTAACTCTTTAAAAGAAATAGGCTTATGACCAAAATGAAGCTCCGAAAGGCCATCCATGCCATGATTATGCAATCCAGCTGCTAAAGCATAAGATATCAACATTGTATCGTCGTAAGGTGCAACATTTAACCCATATCTTTGTAACACACCTAAATCATACTTGAAGTTCTGCCCAACTTTTAGAACTGTCTCTGACTCTAGCAGGGGCTTCAACATTTTAATCGCTAATGACAATTCAATTTGCGTTGGTTTGTCATCCCCGAACATGTCTCCAGTTCCAGTATGTCCTAAGGGAATATAGCAAGCGTCATTGTCATCAATAGATAAGCATATTCCAACCAAATCAGCAGAAGAACTATCTAAACTATTGGTTTCTAGATCCACAGCAATTACCTCAGCATCAAAACAGCGGTGTATCCACTTTTCCAATGCTTCCTCTGACTGGATGCATTCATACTTTGTTAAATCAAAACTTATATTTTTAGGACTTGTAATAGATCCTGGGGTTATAAAATCCGGCTGACTATCATCCTTGCGTATACCGTCTGTTTTACCCTCACCTAAAGCCAAGCGTACTCTGTTACTTAATGTGTTAAATTGCATTTCTTCTAAAAAATCAAATAAAACTGATATATCCGGATCTGTTACAGCCATATCCTCTAATGGAAATTCTAATTCAACATCAGTTTTCAATGTAACCAACTCCAATGAAATTCTGGCATTATCAATATTAGCCATCATTTTTTCTCTTCGCCCTTTTTGAGGGATTTCATCACAACGTTGAAGTAATGTTTCTAAGTCCCCAAACTGCTCGAGAAGTACCACAGCCGTCTTAACCCCTATACCCGGCACCCCCGGAATATTGTCGACAGAATCCCCGGCCAACGCTTGAATTTCAATTACTCGTTCTGGTGGTAAACCAAATTTTTCTATTACTTGTGGAATACTTATTTTTTTATTTTTCATAGTATCAAGCATTGATATTTTATTCGATACTAGCTGCATTAAATCCTTATCAGAACTAATAATAGTGACCCTAGCACCCTTAGCCTCAGCCTGCCTTGAATAAGTTGCTATTATATCATCGGCCTCATAACCTTCCATTTCAATTGCAGGAGCACCAAAAGCACGTGTTGCTTCACGAGTTAGAGGGAATTGTGGAATTAAGTCTTCTGGTGTTTCAGAACGATTAGCTTTATATTCATCATAAATATCATTCCTGAATGTGTAACTTCCCTTATCAAAAATTACGGCAAAGTGTGTTGGACGGTCTTCATTATTTTGATCCCTTAATAATTTAAAGATCATATTAGAAAATCCAGCAACTGCACCTATTGGCATGCCATCTGATTTGCGAGTTAATGGAGGAAGTGCGTGGTACGCCCGAAATATATACCCAGACCCATCAACTAAAACGACGTGAGAATTTTTATCGACTGGGGCCGTAATAGACATTGAGAATCCTTGTTTATTCTCTTTTGGGGCCCCAATTGACTTTATTCAATAGTAAGGGTTGTATTTAACGTAATAAATTCGAAATAAATCCTTTATGCGACTTTTAGTTTAAAGATCCGGTCACAATATTTGCACTTTGCAGTATTATCCTGACCCATATCTATAAAGATTCTAGGATGCCCTAATGCCCCCCCAGTACCATCGCAGCTTATTCTCTTAGATGTTACAATAGTAATCGGATTTTGAGACTTTAAAGGTTTTGGCATATATAAATATCGCTTTTATAATTTTTCTAGTAAAAGAACTAATACTGAAAAATCATCACAAACATAGTATTTATTTTTACAAAACAAGTCATTTGGATACTTTTATTATTTCCCAAGCTTCAAGTCTCGGAAAAGTCATACAAGCTGACCCCTCTTCTTCTTTCATCAAAACTAATAATTCTATTTAATGGTGCGTGTGCTCTTTGTCTGCAGTGGGGGCGCTCGCATAAATGACAATTCACACCAATTTTGGAAGGTTGTGGGTCATCAAGGTTATACTTTTTAGAATAAACTAATCTTGGGGCATAGGCTATATCACAACCAAGGCCGATGGCTAATTTTTGAGGTGGGGTTTTATAAGTACCGTTACTTCTAACTACCATTTTAGCAATTGAGAAGTAAGTTGTATCATCAGGCATTTGTATAATTTGAGTAACCGTTTTGTCTGGAGTTAGAAAACATTCATGAATGTTCCAAATTGGACATGCCCCTCCAAATCTACTGAAATGAAAACGTCCTGCACTAAATCTTTTTGAAACATTACCTGCAACATCTAAGCGGACAAAGAAAAATGGTATACCCCGTGCATCAGGCTTTTGAAGTGTTGTAAGGCGATGGGCGGTTTGCTCAAAACTAGTGCCAAATCTGTGACATAAAAGATCAACATCGTATTTACTAGTTTCAGCTTCTTTAAGGAATCGGCCATACGGCATTAAAATGGCACCCGCAAAATAATTTGCCAATGTCGTACGACAAAGGCCTTCAGCCTCCAATCCATTCAAATCAGCAGTGCCAACTACTTCATCAATTAAATTACGATACTCTAATATACTTATTTGAAAGGCTAGCTGGAATCGGCGACCAGACTGAGGTAACAGTTCTGAAAGATTTATTCGCTTAGAATGGCGGTCAAAATATCTCAGCATTTGCGGCATAATATCTACAGGAACTACTCTTACTGATATACCATGCACTTCCTGAAGCCGATTGGTTAATGTCGTTCCAATTTGAGCTTTATTAGATCCCAATTCTTTAGCTAGTTTTTCAGCCGCTGCATCTAATGCAGGGAAATAATTTTTCTGTTTATGTAAAAATCTACGTACAGAATCAACTGCCTGGGAAGATTGCTCTAATAATTCCACATTTTTATCATTTGTATTTTCGCTATCACGCAATGCTGTATCACGATGCTTTCCATATAATTTAATCAAAGACCGAGCAGCGCTCGGACTCACGTTCACTAAATCTTCCGCTTCATTTTTTGAAAGGGAGTCACCCTTAAAAATTGGATCCCTTAAAGTCTCATAAACTTCAGCAACTAGGTGCGCATCTCCAGCTCCAGTGAAACTAGCAATATCAAAATCATAAATCTCTGCCATGCGGAGTAAAACTTTCGCAGATAGTGACCTCTGATTACGCTCCATTAGATTCAGATAGGAAGTAGATATGCCTAAATCTTCGGCCATACGAGATTGAGTTAACCCTAAGGTTTTTCGGAATCGGGCGATACGAGGACCAATAAGGAGCTTTTCATTTCTAGGCATAATATTTCTTTTTACAGATTTTACAAAAGTTACTAAAATTATTTAACATAGTTTACAAAAATACCTAGACTTTACAAGTAATTATAGAAAAAATAAATTTATGTAAATATAGTAAAATTCAGATCCATTAGAAAGGTTTTTGTTATGGAAGATATTAATTCACGTCCGATACCAAGACATAGAGTTTTAGCAAAAATTACTAACTCAAAAAAATCAGACTTTGAAAAAATACTTACCCCTGATGCACTCTTGTTTTTAGCAGATCTGGAAAGAAGGTTTGGACCACAGCGTCGCATTCTACTTGATAACCGTGAACTCCAACAAGAGCGATATGACGACGGTGAACTACCCACTCAACCCAAGGAGACAGCTCATATTAGAAATTCTCTGTGGGAAGTAGCTCCGAGTCCTAAAAACTTACAGGACAGAAGAGTTGAAATTACTGGCCCTGTTGACCGAAAGATGATGATAAATGCACTAAATTCTGGTGCAAAAATATTTATGGCAGATTTTGAGGATGCTAGCAGTCCTACATTTTCTAATATGTTGAATGGTCAGGTAAATATGTATGACTACGCACGTGGGAATCTAAAATTAGAAACTGATAAAAAATCCTATAAACTAAACTCATCTACAGCCACAATGCTTGTTAGACCAAGGGGGTGGCATCTCGAAGAGACTAATATAACAGTTGATGGTCACCCTATGAGTGCAAGTCTTGTGGATTTCGGTCTTCACATTTTCCACAATGGTTCATTACTTACAAAAGATGAAAGAGGTCCTTTTTATTATTTACCCAAAATAGAGTCTTACCAAGAAGCAAGATTATGGAATGACGTATTTAATTTCTCACAAGCAATATTAAATATTCCTAATGGAACGATCAAATCAACTGTATTGATTGAAACACTTCCTGCCGCTTTTCAGATGGAAGAGATACTCTATGTCTTAAGAAACCATATAACTGGACTTAACTGTGGGAGATGGGATTATATTTTCAGTTATATCAAAACCCTTCGTAATCATAAAGAATATTTACTGCCAGACAGAGATCAAGTGGGAATGAATAGAGACTTTTTATCTGCTTATGCATCTCGCCTCATACAAGTCTGTCACAAAAGACGCGCACATGCGATGGGAGGTATGGCAGCACAAATACCCGTAAAAAATAATGATGCCGCGAATGAAGCTGCTTTTGACAAAGTAAAAAAAGATAAGGAGCGCGAAGCAAAACTTGGTCATGATGGCACTTGGGTTGCCCATCCAGACCTAGTATCCGTAGCAATGAAGGTTTTTGATAAAGAAATGACATCAAAACATCAGATTCTCAAAAAACGCCAATCTCCAAGAATAACGGACGAGGCCATGCTCGCTCCACATAGTGGAAGTGTCACTGAAAAAGGGGTTAGAACTAATATTGAAGTTGGAATAAAATACATAGCTGCCTGGCTTTCAGGTAAAGGCGCAGTTCCCATTCACAATCTAATGGAGGATGCTGCTACAGCAGAAATATCTCGGTCCCAGATATGGCAATGGCTGGCTCATCGGGCAACTGTCAAAATGGAAGGTGGGTACTCTGAAACACTATCCCGAAGATTGTATGATCGCCTATACAATGAGGAAATAATGAAAATTACTGAGGAGTTAGGAGTGGAAAGTTATAATAATGGCCGTTTTCCAGAAGCAGCAGAGCTGTTCACAAAATCAGCAACTGCTCAAATACTACCTAATTTCTTAACCTTACCAGCATATCAAATATTGGAGCATTAATCATGACCTACTCAAAAACACTGAATGATCTTAGGAAACGATATCCTAATGGAGTCCCAGCTGGTATTGATTTGACGGATTTGGCTCAACTCAAAATACAAAATACATTTGAAACTCACCTTGATATTGCGAAGTCTATGGCAACAGAAATGAGAAAGGACATGGCCGCCTATGACAAAGACACGAGTAAATTCACTCAATCCCTGGGGTGCTGGTCAGGGTTCCATGCTATGCAAATGATGCGTGCCATAAAACGACAAAAAGGTTCACTTGATGGCGCGTACGTATATTTATCTGGATGGATGGTTGCTGGGTTAAGAAATAGATTTGGTCACTTACCAGATCAGTCCATGCATGAGAAAACGTCTGTTGTTGACCTAATACAAGAAATTTATACCTCTCTCCGACAAGCAGATGAAGTTGAACTTAACGATCTCTTCTCTGACTTAAAAGTGGCTGTAAGTGATGAAGAGAAAACTCAAATTATTGCCAAAATTGACGCCCATGAAACATACGTAAGACCTATAATAGCTGACATCGATGCTGGCTTCGGAAATGTACATGCAACATACCTTCTAGCAAAAGAAATGATTAAAGCTGGAGCTTGTTGTCTACAAATTGAAAATCAAGTTTCTGATGCAAAACAATGCGGCCATCAAGACGGAAAAGTAACAGTTCCACGCGAAGATTTTATTGAAAAGTTACGTGCTTGTAGAATGGCTTTTGAGGAACTTGGGGTAGATGACGGTGTAATCGTAGCACGTACTGATAGCTTGGGAGCTGGCTTGACACAAAAAATACCAGTTTCAAACAAAATCGGGGACTCAGCGTATGAATATACAAAATGGTTAGAAACTGAAGATATAACAGATGACAACCCACTTACTGAGGGGGACATTGCACTCTACATTAACAATACATTGCAAAAACCAGTCAGGCTTCCAAATGGCTTATATAAGTTTAAGTCCAATACTGGTGAAGAAAGAGTTGTTGAAGATTGTATATCTAGCCTGAATGAGGGAGGAGCAGACCTTCTTTGGATAGAAACTGCCACTCCTAACGTTGCGCAAATAGCATCTATGGTTTCCAAAATAAGAGAAAAAGCACCACACGCAAAACTAACATACAATAATTCGCCTTCATTTAACTGGACTTTAAACTTACGAAAACAAGTAAGAGAAGAGTGGATATTATCAGGTGTAATAAACGCAGATGATTACCCAAGCGATACAAAGCTTATGTCCGCTCAGTATGATGCAGACAAGCTAGGACTTGAAGCTGACTTAAGGCTTCAAAATTTTCAAACTGACATCTCCCGTGAAGCAGGTGTATTTCATAATCTTATCACCCTACCTACCTTCCATGGCACAGCAAAAGTAATGAATGATCTCTCTGAAGGCTATTTTGGTGATCAAAAAATGTTAGCTTATGTGAAAAATATACAAAGAGAGGAAATACGTACAAATGTTTCTGCGGTTAAGCACCAGCATGAAGTTGGGTCAAACCTTGGTGATAACTTTAAAGAAATGACTGGAGGAGAAAAAGCATTAAAAGCTGGAGGTCAGCATAATACAATGAACCAATTTGAGAATGCGGCTTAATTATTAAAACACGTCTTTAGCAGCGCGGATTTCTCCTAATTGCGATGCTGAAATAGCCCTTAAAAATGGATTGCACTTTTTTTCTGAAGCAACAGTTGTAGGCACTGTGGGCAAACCAAGCGCTCTTAACTCTTTAGCTTTTGAAATATAATTCTTTAAATCGTCATTAGCGGGTTCAACTGTCAAAGCAAATTCTGCGTTAGATAAGGTGTATTCATGAGCACAGTACAATTTAGTATCATCAGGAAAATTAGATATTTTTTTTAATGAGCTATACATATCTTCTTTTGAACCTTCAAATAATCGGCCACAACCCAAAGCAAATAATGTATCTCCTACAAAAGCGGACTTAGCGTCTGGAACATAGTATATAACGTGGTCTACAGTATGACCAGGCGTTGAAAATACATGCACCGCATGTGTACCAAGTCTAAAAGTTTCTCCTCCAAAAAGAGGGTGACTAAGACCTGGAATTCTACCTTTCACACTTCCGGGTCCATATATTTTAGTGTCAAACTTCTCTTTTAGGTCTAAGTTCCCCCCAGTATGATCTGCATGATGATGAGTATTCCATATTTGAGTTAAACTCCAAGCCCGCTCAGAGCATGCAGCCACAATTTTATCCACCTCAGGCGTATCAATGGAAACAGTCTCACCGGTATCATTATCATGAATTAGGAAACCATAATTATCATTTAAACAAGGGAATAAAACGATCTCTAATTGATTACTCATAACTTAATTAACCCGTTCAAAAGAAAAAATAATGTTAAAATAGAAGAAATTATTAATTTTAACTGCATGTTGGTCCATATTAATTGCTTATAAATGACCTTGATATGTTACCAGTAACCCATAAAATTAAAAGAATTAATGGAAATTGAAGAGCAACTCTTAACCAAAGTGTAGTTGGAGTAGCAGACATTTCTCCGAAAGGAATATTATTCATTGCCATATGTATATTCGCAGGCAGTACAGCTAATAAAAAAGGGGCTAAGAGAAATCCGGCGAGTTTTCTATATCTAGGTAGTATTAGCAAAATTGCAAAAACTAATTCCATTAAACCCGTAGTCCACACAATAAGTTTAGGAAAAGGAATAAATGGAGGCACAATTGCTGTAAAACTCTCTTCCTGGACAAAATGCATTAAACCGGCATAAAAAAAGAAAACAGCAAAAAACCAAGAACCCAAACTCTTTAAGTTCTTCATAGAATTAATTACCTTCCATTGCGGCTAGCCGGCTGGCTTGATCCTCAGCAATTAAAGGGTTTACAACATCATCGAGCTCATCACCTGCAACAATTTTATCTAACTTATAAAGAGTCAAATTAATTCGATGATCAGTCACTCTACCTTGAGGATAATTATATGTTCTAATGCGCTCGGATCTGTCACCTGAACCAATCTGACCTTTCCGCTCATTCGCTCTCTCCGTATCAATTCTCTGTTTTTCAATATCGTAAAGTTTCATTTTTAATAATCTTTCAGCATTTGCCCTATTCATATGCTGAGACTTTGCATCACAAACAACAACTACCCCAGTTGGCACATGAGTCATTCGTACAGCAGAATCGGTTTTATTTACATGCTGCCCCCCAGCACCAGATGCTCGCATGGTATCAACCCTCACATCAGTCATGGAAAAACCAATATCTACGTCCTCTGGCTCAGGTAATACTGCTACTGTTGCTGCAGAGGTATGTATACGGCCCTGTGTTTCTGTTACTGGTACTCTCTGCACTCGGTGAACCCCTGACTCAAATTTTAATTTTCCATAAACTCCCATACCAGAAACTGAAGCTATTATTTCTTTATACCCCCCCATATCAGCTGAAGCATCACTTTCGATATCTACTTTCCAACCTTGTAATTGGGAATAGCGCGAATACATACTAAACAAATCACCAACAAAAATAGCAGCTTCGTCTCCACCAGTTCCAGCACGAATTTCTAAGACAACGGAAGCACTATCATCTTTATCTTTGGGGAGTAAAAGTAAGGAAACTTCTTTTTCAATTTTAGGTAATTTATTTTTAAGTGATAGCATCTCTTCTTTTGCCATCGGGCCCATCTCAGGGTCGTCTAACATAATTTCTAAATCGTCTATATCAACTCGTATAGACTGTAATTTTCTAACGCCTTCTACAACAGGCTTTAACTCCGCATAGTCCTTACCTAGTTGAACAATTTCATTGCTATCTGTAGCAACACCAAGTCTAGACTCAATTTGATCGAAACGGTCAACAACTTGAGCAAGTTTTATATTTGGAATATTCATATACGCGGGATAGGCTTTTAAAATGAAGTCGACAAGCCGAAAAACAAAGTCCTCGGTCGACCAGGGAAATATCGTTCACTACCAAATGCATAATCGGCGCGGTCGGCATATTTTTTATTTAAAATATTATCTACCCTGCCAAATAGGTTTATATTTTCCTCAAGGGCATAGTTAACTCTAGTAATAAATATATCATGACCTTGATATTTATTTGTATTTCCAGGGTTTGTAAAATAACTCCCAACATGACGCCACTCTAATTCTACTTCAGCATTTGCAGTTGGCAAAAAGGTAAAACGCATATGCGATAAAGTATCAGGTGCTGAGTCGACTCTTGAACCAGAAATTATATTATTTGCAGCGGAACCTACATTTTCATTAAAACTATATGTGTGTTTCGCTAAAGTACCATCACCAGAAATTGACATCCAATCAGTTAAATACCCTATGAAACTTAATTCCATACCTTGATGTCTTGTTTTTCCATTAACAACATTAAATCCATTAGAATTTCTGAAGAAAAAGTTATCTTTCCACATAGAAAAAGCAGATAGTTCAGTATCAAAACCCCCAATTTTTCCTTTAAATCCTAACTCAAGGCTATCTAATGTCTCGATTTCTGCTTCACCAGCAACCTGGTTTTGCTGCACTGAATATAAATCAGAAACCTGCGGGGCACGAGAGCCTC
>JABGVR010000238.1 GCA_018645985.1 Hellea sp.
TATAATTACTTCGTTAAACGAGAAGACATCTTTGATATTAATTCTTGTTGATTGGATTTTAAATCCGAAAATGCCTTAAGTAATATATTAATGTCCGCTTCAGTATGAGCGGCAGACAAGCTAATCCGAAGCAAACTAGAACTCTGCGGCGTACCGGGCGGTACAGCTAAATTTACATATACACCATTTTCTATAAGCCAATTCCATTCCATAGCTGCGACTGCCTCGTTAGCTCTACGTACAGCAATAACGGGACTTGCATCTGCGCATATATCGTAGCCCATCTCACTGAGACCAGAATGCAACTGAATAGAACGTTTTTTTAAATTATCACGCAGGTTGTGACCCTCTTTTACTTTTTCAACCGCCATTAATGCCGCGCAAATATTTGAGGGAGTCGCAGAGGCAGTAAACATATAAGGCCTCATTACTTTTCTAAGTATCTCGAACTCTTTATGCCTTGAAGCACAAAAACCTCCAACAGAAGCAAGCGATTTAGAAAATGTACCAGAAATAAAATCTATTTTATCTAACACACCTTGATCTTCAGCAATACCGCATCCAGTGGGACCAAAAACACCATAAGAGTGTGCCTCATCTATATACAAATAACCGCCATGTCTGTGAGTGACATCTACAAACTCATCAACAGGAGCTATATCCCCAAACATTGAATACATACCTTCAATTACAACCAACGCATTTCCATTAGATATATCCCCTTGACGCTTAAGTCTCTTGTCTAGGTCTTCAGGGTTATTGTGCCTGAAACGTATCGTAGAAGAAGATGTGAGCCTTGTACCATCGATCACACAAGCATGCGCGTCTGCATCCATAAATATCACATCATTATCCCCAGCCAAACCAGATATGGCAGCTAAATTTGTTTGATAACCCGTTGTAAAAACTACACAACTTTCCATTCCCAAATGATTAGCTAATACTTTTTCAAGCTGGATGTGCTCATCATAACTTCCGTTTGCCACACGAGAACCTGTTGTGCCAGTACCATGCCTATCAACAGCATTTTTTGCTGCTGTCATGCAGTCGTCATCAAAAGTTAGGCCAAGATAATTATTTGTACCGGCCAACAATATTTCACGACCATCAATTTTTCCCCTTGTGGCACTGATAATATCGTCAAATTTTAAGCCCAAAGCATCTTTACCGATCTTCATCATCAAATCCACCCGTGACTGTAAGGGCGCATACTTATCAAATATTGATAAAGGAGTGTTTTTCAAAACGTTATTCATTTTTATACCTATTATTCAGTTAGTTCTTTTACAGCAATTGATAACTCACCAACAGTCCTTATGTCAGAAATTAACTCCATAGGTATGGATACGTCATAAAAATCCTCCAAGCCCATGACGAGATCAAAAACAGCCACAGAATCGACCTCTAAATCAGTCATTATCCCACTATTTTCTTTAATAGGATGATTCTTAGGGTTGTACGGCTTTAGTAGCTCGCAAATTTTATCATGTATTTCTTTGCGTGATGGCTTAGACATTTTTTTCTTTCTGATAGTAGCTAGATGTAATACGTAACGCTTCAGTAAACGGGGTTGGATTTTTTATAATATCCTCACTTGACCAATCCACATATAGGAATTCTCGCAATTTGCCTATAGACAAATGACCTATTCCAAAGAAACGTAAGCTAAGTGAATTCATAGCAGCGAACAACCACAATACAGATAAAGGAATTGGAAAAATTTTAATTTTTTTGCCTAATGCTAATCGAGAGTAATTTGCAAAATCCTCCCAAGAAACCCCTTTTACAGTCGACGGTGTAACAATCTTATCGTCATAGTTACCAGTGATAGCATTATCTATTACATCTTTTACTAAATCAGATACAAACACCATTGCAGTTTTACGATTTCGCCAATTTCTTCCTCCAGCAACTGGCAATATGCCTTTTTCTATAAAATCAAAAAATGGCTTAGTAGCTAAGTCACCCGGCCCAAAAACAGCAGGTGCACGAATTATAGCTATTTTATTTGCAAAGTTTTCTTTAACCGCATTTTCACCATGAAGCTTCGAGATAGCATAACTAGAGAGATGAGGCTGACAAGCAACTTGAGAGGACAATAAAACCAATCTATTCACTCCTTCTTTGTTAGCAATGCTCGCTAAGGTACTGTTAAAATGACAATTTATTTTCATTAGCTCAGAAAAGCTTCGACCTTTTACTGCACCGGCAAAAGATAAGAGAACATCTGAACCACTAACCAGTGCTGACCCATTATCAGTAAGATTACCTTCTAATACTTCTAATTTTGGATGCTTTAGATGCTCTATTTTTCTCTTGGTTCTTACAAGCACCCTAACTGTATATCCGCTACTCAATAAAGCAGATATCATATGCTGACCAATAAAACCAGAACCACCAGTCATTGCTATTATTGGTTTTGTCATTTTATTAAGCAGTTTCATTTCCAATAATAGCTACTGGCAGATCTGCTTGGATATCAATTATTTCTCCCTTGAGGAATTTCGCCTTCACACGTGCTCGTGACAATTTTCCAGAAGACGTTATTACCATAGTACTTTTAGGAACTAACTGTAGCCGCACCGGAACTCCCACTTCTAATCTAATAGCTGTCATGACTGAACTGTATATTTCATCTAATAATTTCTGATCCCTAGTTCTGCATTCTAATAAAAGCATAATATCTTTTTGATCACCTGCACCGCCCATAGCAAAAGAGCATGCCCTGCCAATCCGATGAGGAGCTGCTGCTTGGGCGGCCCATTCAATATCCTGTGGCCAAATATTTCTCCCATGCCATAAGATAAGATCTTTAAACCTTCCAGTAACAACTAATTGATTATCAAGCCAATAGCCTAAATCCCCTGTATCTAACCATCCGTCAGACGAAAAACTTGCTTCAGTTGCTTGGGTGTTGCGAAAATATCCTGGCGAAACACTAGGCCCTCTCAAACAAATTTTTCCTACTTTATTACCCCCCAGAACATTACCCTCAAAATCTCTAATTTCTACTTCATGGCCTGGAAGAACAAGTCCACATGCAACAAAGGTTCTTTTGTGCTCAACATTCGTAATCTCATTTGCTTCTACAGCCTCAGAGGTACGTTCATATCTATCCATATCAATAGTATGCTTTAACAACCCTTGTCCAGGAGGTGAAAAAGTTGCGGCAAGTGTGGTCTCTGCTAAACCATAACTAGGCTTAAATGTGCCCTCAGAAAAACCCATTTTTGAAAATAAATTTGAAAATTCAGTTAATGGCTCAGGCCGCACCATATCTCCACCAATACCTGCTGCCTTCCAACTGGATAGATCTAAGTCTCTATCATTTCTCCAACGACGTACACATAATTCATAACCAAATGTAGGTGAAAATGAGAAGGTGCCTTTGTGATCATTGATTAATTGTAACCAAGTAATAGGCCTGCGTGTAAAGTCTTGAGGGTCAATGAAATCAACTGTCATTTGGCTCATTATTGGAGCCAACATAAACCCAATTAATCCCATATCATGATAAAGAGGCAGCCAGCTCGTTCCTCTATCATTATCATCCATCTCCATGCCAAATTTTGTAATAGCGTGACAATTAGCAGAGACAGAGGCTTGAGTGCCTATAATCCCTTTGGGTGAACTAGAAGAACCTGACGAATATTGAATGTAACATAAATCATTTTTGTCAAAAGGTCTTAATTTATTTCCGTTAGGAAGGGTTACTAAGTCTTCGAATGATATCACTGGAATAGCCATATCATTCAATGCTGAACCCATAATTTGTTTCATTGAATCAGGGCAGAATAAGGCGTGAAAATCACCTGTATCTGCTAGTCTTTGAAGTTGCCTCTCATATGAATTTCTTCCGCCAAGAGTAACTGGGAGCGGCAAAGGAGCAGGTACAAGTCCTGCATACTGGCAAGCCATGAAAATGATAGCAAACTCCGGCGTTGACACTGCGGCCAAACCAATTCGAGAGTTTTTTGTCGCAAATGGAACTAACCGTTTTGCAAGTGCTAATGCTTTTATTCTTAATTCACTATAAGTAAGTGATTCCTTTAGCTTTGCTCTTCCGTCAAAAAAATTAAAACCCGTCTTACATAAGGCCGCATAATCAAGAGCATCACAAAGAGTATCAAAATCACCGTGTCGTATGGGCTTACCGCGATTTGTTGGGGTAGGTTGATCCATTAATCTTGCCTATACTTTTCCCGCTTTATGAACATTTTTTGATTATATTACATCAATTAGTAAATATAACTCTAACACATAAAATATATATCAATTCTCACGAGTTGATACAGTTTGCAACATTTTCCCTATTTACTCAACATCGCCCTAGCCATACTGTCAGCAACTTCATTAGTTGGGGTTCTTGATCTTGCTGACTGATCGAATACTTCTTTTAAGTTACTTCTAATTTTATCTATTTTACCGTCCACCCAAGATAAATCATAGTGTCCTGAAATTTCTGAAGCTACATTAATTATACCACCTGCATTAATCACGTAATCGGGGCAATATAATATGCCTTGCTTAAGTAGCTTTGTACCAATTGAGTTATCGAAAAGCTGGTTATTGGCTGCACCCGCTATTATATAAGCTTGAATATCAGGCAATGTATCTGAATTTATAGACCCCCCCAAGGCACAGGGAGAAAAAATATCGGCTTCTTGAGCGTGAATTTGATCTATGGAGACGATAGTGGCATTAAATTCTTCTTTTGCTTTTCTAGTTAAGTATTTGTTTATATCCGCGACTATTAAATGTGCACCCTCATTATGTAGACGTCTGGCTAAATCATACCCCACATGACCCAAGCCTTGGATAGCAACAGTAATTCCGCCTAGGCCTTCAACACCAATCTTATGCTTCACAGCCTCTTCCATACCACGTAGAACTCCATCTGCTGTATGCGGTGATGGATCACCTGAGGCAGCAACGCCCTCCTCTAATCCAGCTACGTAGTGAGTCTCCGCCTTTATAGTTTGCATATCTTCTGGACTAACACCAACGTCCTCTGCCGTAATATATCTACCACCAACTTTATCAATTGCTTTACCATAGGCTGTAAATAAATCTTTCCTCTCAAAATTTTCTTCGGGCTTCATAATTACGCCCTTTCCACCGCCTAAAGGTATTCCCGCTAAAGCATTTTTATAACTCATAGCTTTGGACAGGCGCAGAGCATCAGTTAAGGCTTCTTCATCACTTACATAAGTCCAGAAACGAGTACCTCCGCTCGCAGGGCCCATTTTAGTACTGTGAACGGCTATAAAACACCGCATTAAGCAACTAGGATCAGCAAATGAATAAACACCCTCGTGATTGTCAAATTCTGGATTTGAAAAAATAGACATAAAGTAATCCGTAAAATTATTTTTCGATAATTGTTGATAGGGCTTCGCAATTAAGCCGCATCGTATTGAGTGCAAAAGCCGCTCCAGTTCCATCCCCAATACCAATGCCCATATCATGAATTGGGATTAGACTAATCCTTTCTAATAGAGCTTTATGCCCCCACTCAGTTGTTACATGCCCTGCAAAACAGTGAGAAATGGAGTCTTCATTAATGCTGTGCAGAATAGCAGCAGCTATACAAACAGAAAAACCGTCTAATATAACAGGTATACATTGATGCCTTGCTGCAATTATGGCTCCCAGCATTCCAGCTATATCGCGGCCGCCATAGCACCTAAGAATATCTAAAGGTGAGTTCAAGGAAGCTTTATTTCGTTTAATTCCTTTTTTTACCGCCTTTAAACGTAAAGTATTTTTTAAACGTAAAGTATTTTTTTTATGAGTTCCTTTAAAGTAATCAACAGGGCTTTCTTCATATAAGCTAGTAGCAATAGCTATAGCTGCTGTGTTAGTTTCAAGCCCTGCACTTCCTATCGCTATTATATCAGCACCCTCAGCAACAACCTCCATGCCAAAAGCTATCGCAGCCGCACAGTCTTTCTCTGATAACGAAGGTCCTTTTGTAAAATTAGTAGATGGATATTCCACTCCTAATTCATACACTTTGAAGGCGGCTTGTAGTGATTTTGCGATACCTCGGACACCAGAACTACCATCAGAAACGGCCTTTAATTCTTCTTTTGCAATGTTAACAATATCTTCATCAAAAATACTTTCTGCAACACCATGAGTTCCCGCGAAAATGGAAATTAAAGGTTTTTTAATCACAGGGACACAACCCTGCACAGCAGCTAATACTTTAATAATATCTGTATTTTTACTCCCTAATTTATATGACAAATCAAACTTTTTTGATATTTGATAGGTTTTTTCAAATGCTGCACTATCTAAGCTTGGTACAGAATGTATTAATTCAATAATATCATCGAAGGGTTGATCATTTTTCATAATTTAGCTCTAATA
>JABGVR010000037.1 GCA_018645985.1 Hellea sp.
TTATCAAGGGCTAACTTTATATCATTGATAGAGTTTTCACCGCAATCAAGTATCATTTCATCATTTAAGACTTCATCCGGACTGCATTGGCGAAACTTAGCGTTAGCTTGAAAATGCTTTGCCACTATTACATCGGAGGGTAATATAACCTCACAATTTTCTTGTTTCGCTTTTTTTAGTATCTCTAATGCAGTGTTTTCAAAACTAGGCTCATACAATGAAGATCCAACCCCGTTTCCTAGGGCACTAAGAAATGTATTTGCCATTCCGCCGCCTATAACAAGTATATCCAATTTTTTTACTAGATTACCGAGGAGTTCTATTTTTGTTGAAACTTTTGCACCGCCTACCACACCCATTACAGGTGATTTAGGTGTATCAAGGGCATGACTTATATGTTGAATTTCTCTTTCCATGGCTAAACCTGGATAGGACATCAAGATTTTTCCAATGACTGATGATGAAGAATGTTCGCGATGTGCAGTCGAGAATGCATCTTGAATAAAAACATCCCCCAATTTAGCTAGCTTTTTAGCTAATTCTATATTGCCGCTTGTTTCCCCTTCATGAAACCTCATATTCTCAAGAAGCATAATTTCGCCAGGTTTTATTTTATGGGTATTTTTAAATTCTAAACTATCATTAAAGAATACTTCAGTACCCAAGGCTTTATTCAGCGCAGGAACAACAAAATTTAAAGATAGTTTAGGGTCAGTTTTTTTATTGGGTCTACCAAAATGTGAAATTAAAATTATTTTTGCGTTAGCTTTTCTTAAAAAATTAATTGTAGGAATTGCTGCTTTCAGTCTTGTATCATCTAATATAGACCCATCATCATTTTTCGGTAGATTAAAATCTACTCGAACGATTGCAGTTTTTCCATTAAGCTGAGCATCTTTTAATCGATTAAAATCCATTATATTATATTTTCTTTTGATTGCACATCATTCGAGTGACATCAATCATTCGATTAGCAAACCCCCATTCATTATCATACCACGCTACAATTTTTACTAAGTGCCCGTCTAAAACTTTAGTCAACGGCGCAGCAAAAGTAGCACTGTTGGGGTCATGATTGAGGTCTGAACTTACAAGAGCATTCCTTGTATAGCAAATGACCCCTTTCATATTTGTATTAGCAGCGTTTTTCATTATTGCATTTAATTCTTCTACACTTGTTTTCATTTCAGGTTGAAATGCTAGATCAAGCATTGAGACGTTAGCTGTCGGCACTCTAACTGCCGAACCTGAAAGTTTACCTATGAGTTCAGGAATAACCAAACCTACTGCTTTTGCGGCTCCGGTGCTGGTTGGAATCATGTTTAGGCCTGCGGCACGCGCCCTGTATAAATCTGTATGAGAGTTGTCCAAGATACGTTGGTCTTGAGTATAGCTATGGACTGTAGTCATGAACCCACGTTTAATCCCAATACTGTCTATTATTACTTTGGCAATCGGCGCGAGGCAATTCGTTGTACAAGAAGCACAAGACACGACTTTATCTTCGTCGGTAAGATCATTATGGTTAACCCCATAAACAATAGTTTTATCTACATCTTTCCCAGGAGCGGAGATGAGCACTTTTTTTGCTCCAGCTTCGAAATGTGACTGAACATCTTTTTTTGACCGAAAAATTCCTGTGCACTCCATAACCACGTCAATATTTAAATCACCCCATGCAATATTTGATGGGTCACGCTCATGAGTCATCCGTATTTTTCCGCGACCATAATCAATGAAGTTATCACCTTCAATGACTTCGGTTTTGAAGCGGCCATGCACCGAGTCATAACGTAAAAGATGTGCCGATGTTGATATGTCTCCAGGAGAATTTATCGCTACTAACTGCACATCATCTATGTTGTACTCAGCTAAAGCTCTTGCAACGAGTCTACCAATTCGGCCAAAGCCGTTAATACCAATGCGGATAGTCATTAACTTGTAACCCTTACCAAGAAAAATTTTACTACATATAAAAGCAACTCAGGAATGGGGTAGCTACTCATTTCTGTCAACAGATTATCCCTTGTTGTTAGACTATAATTGCTTCATTCTAACGAAATAAACTAAGATTCGGGATATCACATGAATGACAGCGCTGACATAAAAGAAGCCGCTGACAGATTACAGTCAGCACTTGGTAAACTTGGGGACTCTATTGGCTCCCTATTGGACAAAGTGAGTCGTTTGGAGGCAATAAAAAAAGAATCAGACTCCATGAGTGCAGACCGGGCGGCACTTGCTGCTAAGCTTGATGCAAGTTATGCAAAAGAGAAAGAGTTTTTAGCTCGTGAAAAAGAGTTTGGTGCATTGGCTGAAGAAACAACTCAGGAGTTGGACAGAGTTATAAGGCAAGTCAGAATGGCACTGGGAGAGGATTAGGGCATGGCAAAAATAAGTGTCGATATAAATGGTCGAAAATATGCTTTGGGCTGTAATGAAGGGGAGCAGGATCGATTAATGCGTCTTGGTCAAAAGCTAGATGAACGTGTTAAAAATATGGCTACCCAATTCGGTCAAATAGGTGATTTACGACTTTTTGTTATGGCAGGGCTTACCATGCTTGATGAATTGGAAGAGATGAATAAATCCTTAGACAAAGAAGTTGATAAGCGCATAGGAAATCTTCGTAAAGAAGCAGCCTCAGCAAATAAATCAGCTGCTAACGTAGAAAATAAAGCTATAAAAAATTTACTTGATGCAGCTAAGAAAATTGAGAAACTAGCAGCCACATTAGAAACTAAATAATAATTTTTTTACTCTTTTCCTTGCCTTAATACTAATAGTTCGCCAAAGACACTTTGACGGTTTCTGCGGGTTTTGTGAGAAGCACTAATCCACCGGACCTTAATATACTCCTAGGGAGCTGGCGCTGTTCAGGCCGTGGTCTGTTTATTTCCGGCACCCACTTGAACTCTAGGTTCACGAGGATTCTTTCAGCCTCCACGGACTTAGTGGGACCGTCACAATAAATTTAGAAAATTGCATGGAAATAATTAAATATGATTAGTATGCAAAAAAAAGAGGCTAGAAGAAAAGCTAAAAAAATTAGAGCTAAAGAAAATAATAATTTATCTGCATTTCAAATTATAGAAAACATACCTGAAAGTATTTTCAGTGATAAGATAATTGCAGGTTATTGGCCTTTACCAAATGAATTAGACATTATTCCGTTACTTAAATGTTGTTTTGCTCAAGGAAACAAAGTTTCACTGCCATGTACGCCCGAGAAAGGTAAACCATTACTGTTTCGAAATTGGTTACCATCAGATAACCTAAAAGAAGGGCTTTATGGCACCCGGGAACCTTTTCCTGAAAAGGCCCAAGTTGTTCCAAATCTAATACTTTTACCCCTCTTAGCATTCACCAGCGAAGGCTGTCGTTTAGGTTATGGTGGGGGGTATTATGACCGTACATTAGCCAGTTTAAGGTTAGATAATGATATTTTTGCTTGCGGTATCGCCTTTGCTGGTCAAGAAGTTGATTTTTTACCGACTGACAACTTTGATCAAAA
>JABGVR010000239.1 GCA_018645985.1 Hellea sp.
GTTATGAAAGATAACAAAATTGAAAGCGCTGTATTAGGTGACAAAACGTATGTTCAAGGAAATAAATTTTTGTGCACGACACCTCTCCCGGTGTTAAAAACCATGCTTAAAGTAAAACATCATGAAAACTGGCTAAAAAGCATTAGTAAAATAAAATATTTAGGTAACATTTGTTTAGTGTTACGTCTCAAAAAGAGCTTGTCTGACACTTACTGGTTAAATGTTAACGACCCAGGATTTCCATTTGTTGGAGTCATAGAACATACTAATTTTGATAGCCCAGAAAACTACGGAAATACCCGTATTGTTTATTTATCAAGATACCTTACAGTCACGGACCCGTTGTGGTCCGATAGCGATGAGGATTACCTTCTTTATTGTCTCCGCCACCTAAAACGAATGTTTCCAAAATTCGAACGGTCTTGGGTCGTTGAATATGGGGTGTGGAAGAGCGAGCATGCACAACCAATAATTACTAAAAATTACTCAGAACTAAGGCCAGATCATAAAACTCCAATCAATAACCTCTGGATCGCTAGCATGGCCCAAATTTATCCTGAAGCTAGAGGTACCAATTACGCGATTCGAGACGGAGAGAAAGTCGCTGAATTAATCCTTAAAGAAAATTAGCCAGTAATATTCGGTTCGTCTTGTCTAGATGCCAGTTGAATGCAACGCCTTATACGAGAACCTCTTTTTTTAAGTCAAAAATTACAGCAGGATCAAAACTGACAATAACGGTATGAAGGCCGCGCTCTTGAAACGTTAGCTGCGTTAGCTCTCACCAAACTTTCAGGCTTCTACAAAAATTACCTAGACGGTGTAATGATAACAAGTAACATTAATAAAGCTTTAGGGAAAAGATACTAACCAGTAACACCAAAGTGGTTCCAGCACCCTCCGCATTGAAGCAACCCAAAACCCAGTTTAGACCACTCATCGCAATTTGCAGCGGATATAATAAAACCAAACAGAAGAAAGTAGCAAAAACCCTGCGATAGCTACCCAGAAATAGTCCCAATAGTGATTCAAGGAAACCCAAGGACCCCAAATCATTAAATATGGGTCAGATTCATTCGAATAATCACTTCGATAAGGAGCATAAACTCGCGACGCCAAAATTTGCATCACAATAATCGATCCAAATAGCACAGGCGGTAATTTTTTAAGACCCATACATAAAATAATCGTGAACCAAGGTAGGCAGGCGATTAAGTGCCGACTCTCAATTCCATTTGAAATCATTAAAATCAAAGCAAACACTAGAACGAACGCAGGACCCTCAGCACGTGTATTTTCCGCCATCCTATGCCAATTAATAACAAACAGACCGATTAATGGACCATAAAAAGTCATGTGTATAACTAAGGACATTCCCGGTTGCTGAACGGATTGCTGCAAAAATGTGTAAATAAAAAACAAACGGCCGATAAGAGTAGAGTTAAGAGATGAAACTGGACCTTGTGCAAATAAAACGGTTACTCCCTTAATGAGTAGAAGGATTATCAGGCAAACCAGCAGCCGGCGAAGGAATACTCGGTTAGTGGTTTTACGTAACATTAGGTAAAGCGCCTGAATAACATCCAGCTTAAATAAACAGTAACCAAGAAAAATTGATTGCAGAAGAATGCTAATCGGTAAAAGTCGAACATTGATCTGGTCGGTACCAAAATAAGGAGCCACCAAGAAAAAGGCTAAAACAGACAGCGCGACATACATCAGTGCAAAAAAAGTGATCCACACGAACAAATGTCGGGCGTCCGAAGACCTTATGGATTGCAGAAAATTACATAGAAATTCGGTTATTCTTTGGATTTTCTTAGGTAGACGTATATTATTAGCGTCAGACGACTCATCTACTTTCGAACCTAACATTATGATTACTGGTATGACTAATATTTTAAGCTGGGGTTGTATAAAAGCAGAAAGAGCGAATGTACACAATAACCCACGCATTGACCCAATGACATAAAAATAAAGTATTGCTAGACTAATCGCAAACGCTCCATTATCTGGTGACTCTTGTGCATGGGGGGTTAATCCGATAAATAAGTGTGTTAAGAACATCCCCAAAAAACCAATCCAAGCAGCTTGCCGAGAAATATTTTTTTTACTGCATATCAGGCACCAAAAAAAAGCAGCTACAGCAAGATATAACCCATTAAGACCTTCTAAGACATAATTGATTGTCATTGGAGTATTAGAAGCTCCTGTAGCTGACACTACCACCCACGCTAAAAAAGAAGAAAATGACTTTGAAAAATAATAAACATCAAAATCGCGCGCTTCTAAAAGCTGCCAATAATTCATTGCCATGTTGCAATATATACCGCACACATCAGGCGCATTGAGTTCTATGTGGGCTTTATTTGCAAACAAAAGACCTACAATACCTACCAACAATGAAACGAAAATCATTGAATATAGGTCAGTTGGGGTCTTGCGTTCACGCGTTTCTATTTTCAAATTAAAAATATCCTAACTTCCTCATTAGTAGGTTGCTTAGTTTCAAGAGATTTCTAATTTTTTAGATATTAGTCCTAAAGGAGATGTTTCGGGAGAAGCTTCAACCGGTCGGAATCACATTGATCTTTGCAGATATCAAAATAGAAAAAGATGTTAACACAGCTCAATATCTCGGCAA
>JABGVR010000240.1 GCA_018645985.1 Hellea sp.
ATTTTTCTAAATGAATTGAAAATAAGGGGGCTGCCATTTTCTGGAATAACGAGACAATTACAAACAATAATAAAATTCGAAATACAACAGCAATACCTATGCCAAGCTGCCGAACTTTTTTTGCATCTTTAGCGTTTCCAACTTTATTACTTTCAATGGCAATATAGAGTAAATTATCAAAGCCTAGAACTGCTTGCAGCAATATAAGCATAAAAAGCGTTAGAAAAGCTTCAATCGTCAATAAGTCACCCATAATAAAACTCGCTATATCATTATAATTTTTTGTTAGCTTTAATCACATAACCCCGGAGGTATTGCCAGTCGGTCCATTAGAAATGTGATCTGCAACAAATGGATTATCTTTACGCTCCGCCCCAAAAGTACTCATTGGACCATGGCCCGGAATAAATCTTATGTCATGCCCGAGTGGCCACAGCTTAGTTTTAATGGAGTCTATAAGCTGCTGAGGATTACTTTTTGGAAAATCAGTTCTTCCCACAGACCCTCGAAATAATACATCACCAACAAATGCAATCTTGAGGTTTTTATTATAAATGACAACATGCCCAGGAGTATGCCCGGGTGTGTGAAGAACGCCAAACTCAGTTCCCCCAAGAGTCAGGGTTTCTCCATCCTCAAGGTATCTATCCGGTATTATATTTTTTCCCATACCAGCATGTCCATATTGTGACCAACTCTGCTCGATAGTATCCATCCAAAATTGATCCTCTTTATGAGGCCCTATGACGGGAATATTCAATGCTTTTCGAATGTCCTCAGCTCCTCCAGCATGGTCAAGATGTCCGTGCGTTAGCCATATTTCCTTGATATCAATTCCTAGTTCTTTTGCTGTATTCATGAGTTTTTCTGGTTCTCCTCCAGGGTCAACCAATACACCCTCCATTGTATCAGTATCCCAAAGCAAACTACAGTTCTGCTGAAAGGGCGTGACTGGTATTAATCTTAAATCGAGTTGTGACATTTATTACTTTCTTATCATTTAAACGTAAGATTACAGTTTTTTAAGGTTACTGTAATCCCCCTGTTAGTTTCAAAAGGTTACACATCAATCATCCACTATATGGATCCCCTTTGAACTGGTGGCGAGGTTAACGCTTCGCCACCTTTTTTTGAAGCCTTATTTATTTAAAATCGACTTAACTGAGGCAACTAAATTATCACGCGATACCTCTTGTTGGGCGGGACGGCTAGACTTCCACTCTTCGTTAGAACTAATAGCCTTAGCCATATCCGCACCTAGATATAAATCTTTAAGGGTTACAACGCCATTTTTAAGTTCATCTTCACCCATAAGAATTGCAATTTGACTGGAGCGCCTATCGGCGTACTTCATTTGTTTTGTAATATTTCCAGCACCCACAAAAACCTCAGCACGGATTCCTTCCGCCCTTAACTCAGCCGCCATTTTAAAATAGTCGCCCATTAACGTACGATCGAAAGCACATATAATGACAGGAGGCTTGGATATTTCCTCTAATGCATTCATCCTATCAAGTGCCGATAAGAACCTGGAGACACCAAAACTAAATCCAGTCGCAGGAACGGGCTGACCTCTAAACCTTGAAACAAGGTCATCATATCTGCCCCCGCCGCCGATAGAACCAATCCTTACTGGGCGACCTTTTTTATCTCGAATATCTGCAACTAATTCAGCTTCAAAAACTGGTCCAGTATAATATCCGAGCCCTCTTACTATAGATGTATCGAAAATAACTTTATCCGGCCCGTAATCAGTTGCATTTAAAATATTGTCTATAGCAATTAATTCTTCACATCCTGACTTTCCCTGCTCTGAGGCACCCATTATTTTTTCGAGATTCATTATTGTATCAGAACGATCCAAGCTTGATGCTTCAGTAAATTTCAAAACGGCTTCTATTGCATTAGCTTCTAATCCTGCACCTTTTGTGAAATCCCCACTGCTGTCTTCTCGGCCCTTGCCCAATAAGTCTTTAACTCCATCAGCGCCAAGCCTATCCAATTTATCTATTGCTCTAAGAACTTGAATTTTTTGATAATCGCCTTCAGTTGTATTGGGAACCCCCGAGCTATCAAGGATACCATTAAGCAATTTACGATTATTAACTCTTACTAGATATTGTCCATTTTTTAAACCAGCTGCATGCATCACCTCAGTAGCTATAACAATCATCTCGGCGTCTGCTGATATACTTGCCGCGCCCACACTATCGGCATCGCACTGAACAAATTCACGGTACCGTCCAGGTCCTGGCTTTTCATTTCTATATACAGAACCGGATTGATACCTCCGGTAAGGCTTGGCTAAGCCGTCATAGTTTTCAGCAACAAATCTTGCGAGCGGGGCTGTCAAGTCATAACGCAAAGAAAGCCATTGCTTATCG
>JABGVR010000241.1 GCA_018645985.1 Hellea sp.
ATGTCTCCTTATTTAGCAACCGCATTAAACTTATATTTTCAGACTGCATATGCGATAGATGACCGCAGAAAACAAGTATGGGCCAGAAAAAATGTGTAGTTTAATATTGCCAAGTTTCATATTAATTAAATTTAACTTACTAACAATGTTAAACTGTTTTATAACTTCTTCAGATTTGTTACAAGGTTGCGAGTATTAACTTGGAGTTTGTGGGCCTATGCTGAAATTTAAAAGCGCGGTAACTAATTCTTTTATTTGTTCTTTTGTGCTAATATCTTGCGGTGGAAATTCTTCCTATACTTCTAATCCTTTTCCTGAAAACAATATCCAACCGCCCGCCAACAACCCTGTGCTTTTGAGCGATATAAGTTATGGGAAAACAGATAGAAATAAATTGGATATTTACCAACCAGGATCGGTATGCGAAGAAAACCGGCCTACAGTTTTTTATATTCACGGGGGCGCGTTTGTGGGGGGTGATAAAAAATCATCCTCTATAACTAACTATTCCAATAAAATTAAAGAGAAGTCATGGAACTTTGTATCTATTAATTATCGCCTGGTTAGGCACAACCCGGTCCTATCACCGACATTTCAAGCAGCGTTTGATGGATTAGTAGAAAATAATAATATTCAATCCATCGACCTAGCAGTCGCTAATGCAGCTATTGCCGCATTGGAAGATACAACAGATGCATTGAACTTTCTGAATGATAATGCAGATGAATATTGTATTGATATGTCCCGGTTAGGTTTTTGGGGTGTTTCTGCAGGAGCCTACACGGTATTGGGCGCAGGTTACAGTCTTGATAATTTTGGAGTTGATATTCCTCAACCCGACGTAATTGTGAATTTCTACGGGGACTTATTTCAAGATAGCCATCTAGATTTTATGGAGGCCCCCTTTATCACCATTCACGGTGATAATGACCCAACAGTTGATTATCAACATGCGCTAGACCTTGCGGCCCAAGCTGACTTAGTAAGCGTGCCTTACACTTTTATAACTATTGCAAATGGCGGACATGGAGGGTTCGATTTGGAAGCAGATGTAATGCCCAATGACACCTCTATTATGGATACAATTTTGAGTTTTTTAGAAGCCCATTTAATTGGCGGCACTGCTGATTATGATACTGTAACTGTGTCATTCTAACTTCTATCGGCGGCCATTACGAGCTTTCTGTAATCTTTAAGATCGCCATCATAGCGTTTCGCCCGTCCATTATTCACGAGCCATAATCTATCAGCTGTTGCCTCTGCCAGATAAACATCATGTGTAATAAGTAGTACTGCTCCAGGGAAATCATTGAGAGCATATATTAAGGCCTCGCGGCTATCTATATCAAGATGTGAGGTTGGTTCGTCTAAGATAAGAACATGCGGCTTTTCAATTGACATAAGACCCAAGAGTAGCCGTACTTTTTCACCCCCAGACAGTTTTTCAACATTAGTTCCCACCTTTTCGTAAGCAAAACCCATGGAAGCAGCCATTGCCCTTATTTTGGATTCAGGAGTGTCTTTGGGTAATGCTCTCATAACGTGATTTAGCACACTATCACCTTCGGAAAGTTCATCGAGCTGGTCCTGTGAAAAATAACCAATTCTAATGGCTTTAGGAGCTTTTCGAGTTCCAGTCATCAAAGGCAGTCTTTGTGCTATAGATTTTACCAAAGTTGTTTTTCCTTGACCATTTGCGCCTATAATCGCGATGCGATCATCAGGGTCTAGACGTAAATTTACACCTTTTAGAATTGTTGCATTTTCACCATAACCTAGCTCTGCATTTTCTAGCTCAAGCATGGGTGGGGCTAATTTTTCTTTTGGGCCATCAAAACGAAAGGGAGTCGTTCTTTCTGCAAGCGGAATAGTTATTTCTTGCATTTTTTCCAGCATCTTTACTCTAGATTGTGCTTGTCGTGCTTTTGAGGCTTTCGCTTTAAATCTATCAACAAATGCTTGTAAGTGTGCCCTATCCGCATCTTGTTTAGCCTTTTGCGACTCTAGCTGAGCATTTTTAATGGCTTGCATTTTCATCCAATCGTCATACCCGCCAGATGTAACAGTAAGTTTTTGGTGCTCAAGTGCGAGAGTGTGTGTGACACACCGATTTAACATTTGTCTATCATGCGATACCATTATCACTGTGTGAGGATATTTCTTTAAATAGCCTTCTAACCAAACAGCTCCTTCAAGATCGAGATAGTTAGTGGGTTCATCTAATAATAGAACATCAGGTTCAGCGACTAAGACGCCTGCTATTGCTGCGCGCATTCTCCAACCGCCTGAAAATTCTTTTGTTGCTCTGTTAAAATCATTATCAGAAAACCCAAGGCCATTAAGTACTTTGGCTGCACGGGTATCTGCATTCCAAGCATCAATATCAATTAACCTAGTGTGTATGTCGCCAAGCCGATCTGGATCTACTTCAGTTTCAGCCTGTAACATTAAAGAGTGCCGCTCAGTGTCTGCTGCTAGCACTACGTCAATAATAGTTTCGTCTGTAGCGGCTACTTCTTGAGCAACCCAACCTAGTTTTGCTCCTTTATTAATTCTTATAGAATCGTCACCGCTAGGTTCAGATACCTCCTCACGTATTAATCTTAATAACGTTGACTTACCTGTCCCATTTCGGCCTATTAAGCCAACCTTCCAGCCAGCAGCAATTTGTGCAGAGGCATTGCTAAATAACGCTCGTCCTTGAATACGATAATCTAAGTTTGCAATTGTTAACATTACGGGGGATTTAAAGCGGCTACTGTCTAATGCAAGAGGCAATACTATATTAAGATCATTTATTTTGAATAATTTAATGATTTTATTACGCAGAGACTTGCTTTCTTTATTCAGTTTGTCTAAACGCCCACAACTCTCATAAGAGAGAAAGCAGCAATCTAGGCTAAAGGCATGCCTATTTGCTCGAAAGGCCGTTGTTAACCTTAGTCAGGATTAGCAGCATATATTAGGAGACCGAAATGCCAAAAATGAAGACTAAGTCAGGCGCAAAAAAGCGCTTCAAACTTACAGCAAGCGGCAAAGTAAAAGCCGGCCAAGCTGGCAAGCGTCATGGTATGATTAAACGTACCAATGATCAAATTCGTAAACTGCGCGGAACTACTATTCTTTCAGAAAGTGACGCCCGAGTTATTCGTAAAAAATTCCTGCCTAACGGCTTTAAGAAGAAATAGGAGCGAGTTATGTCACGTGTAAAACGCGGTGTTACGAAGCACGCCCGCCATAAAAAAATTATTGATGCAGCTAAAGGTTTTAGAGGACGTCGTAAGAATACTTTCCGTATTGCTAACCAAGCTGTCGAAAAAGCAGGTCAATATGCATACATTGGCCGTAAGTTAAAAAAGCGTCAGTTTAGAGCGCTTTGGATACAAAGAATAAATGCTGCTGTTCGCGAGCATGGGATGACATATGGCCGTTTTATGGATGGCCTTAATAAAGCGGGTATTGAGCTAGACCGTAAAGTATTAGCAGATATGGCTGGGAACGAACCAGATGCTTTTAAATTGCTTGTCGATGCTGCAAAGAAGAACGCTTCAGCGCCCCACACAGTAAAAGCCTAGCTTTTATAGATAAAAACATTAACGGTATCCTTCTTGGGTGCCGTTTTTTCATTATCAGTTTTGTTAACTACTTGGCTTGACTATTTAAAAGCCGCCTCGTATACGCCCACAAAATTCACGCAGCTTTTAACTGCACTCTGAACCTACGCGACCCTCTATTGAGACGATGTGGGCGGAGAAACCTGGTTGATGTTATCATTCACCGGGAACTTAGTTGTGTGGAGCAAATGGAGTAAAGAGTGTTTGAAGCCTTAGGTGACAAATTAAGTGGAATATTTGACGGCCTTACTGGACGTGGGGCTCTGTCAGAAAAAGACGTGGCATCTGCGATGCGTGAAATTCGCATTGCCCTTTTAGAGGCTGACGTAGCACTCCCTGTTGTCAAGGGATTTATCGAAAAGGTTAAGGCAGAAGCAGTTGGCGAAAGAGTAATAAAGTCTGTCACACCTGGTCAGCAAATAGTAAAAATTGTTTATGATGCACTAGTCGAAACTTTGGGGGGTACACTTTCTGATGATGAAAAAGATATTGATGCAGCTGCAGTCAGCTCTCAACTAAACCTTGCAGGAAAATCTCCAGTTGCAATATTAATGGTAGGATTGCAGGGGTCAGGTAAGACTACATCATCAGGTAAAATTGCTAAATTCCTAAAAGAGCGGGGTAAAAGAAAAGTACTTCTTGCTTCTTTGGACACCAACCGCCCAGCAGCAATGGAGCAATTAAGCATGCTTGCCGAGCAAACAGGCACTGGGTTTCTTCCTATAGTTAAAGGCCAATCAGCACTTTCTATCGCCAAACGAGCGATGGATCAGGGTAAGAAAGGTGGCTATGATGTTGTAGTTTTAGATACAGCTGGTCGTACTACTGTGAATGACGAATTAATGGACGAAGTTTCTGTCATAGCTAAAAAGACTAATCCAATTGAAACACTACTGGTTGCAGATTCTTTAACAGGTCAAGACGCAGTAGAAACAGCAAAGCGATTCCATGATCGACTTCCTCTCACGGGTTTAGTTCTTACGCGTATTGACGGTGATGGACGTGGGGGGGCAGCCCTATCTATGAGAGCTGTAACAGGATTACCAATTAAGTTTTTAGGTACGGGAGAAAAACTTGATGGTCTGGAAGCTTTTGATGCACAACGATTAGCAAACAGAATTCTTGGTCAGGGCGATATAGTATCGCTTGTTGAAAAAGCGTCACAGGTAATTGACGAAAATGAAGCCAAAAAAATGGCTAAGAAAATGGAAAAGGGTACATTTGATTTAAATGACCTTGCCAAACAACTGGGCCAAATGCAAAAAATGGGTGGCATGGGCGGACTTATGAAGATGATGCCAGGGATGGGAAAGGTAAAAAAGCAAATCGATGCTGCCGGAGGAATTGATGACCATCTTTTAAAGCAACAGCAGGCAATTATATTGTCTATGACGCAGAAAGAAAGAAAAAAGCCCTCTATTTTAAAGGCTTCTCGTAAACGCAGAATAGCAGCAGGTTCTGGTATGTCTGTACAAGAGGTTAATAAGCTTTTAAAAATGCATCGGCAGATGTCCGATATGATGAAAAAAATGGGTAAGGGCGGCATGGCGGGACTGATGCAGCAAATGGGAGGGATGCCGGGCGGCATACCTAAAAATTCTGTTAATAATAAAGGTTTGCCTGCAGCCGATGATTTGCAGCTTGAAGAGCTTAAGAAGCAACTAGGAAATATGCCCGTGAGTGGCTCTGGCCTGCCTGGATTAGGAGGTGGAAAACCGCGCCTACCAGGGATTGGCGGACTACCATTTGGGAATAAGAAAAAATAAGTTTTGACCATCATTTAAAAGGAAAATATTATGGCTCTCAAAATACGACTGGCACGACATGGTGCTAAAAAAAGACCTTACTACCGTGTGGTAGTTGCGGACTCCCGCGCTCCCCGCGATGGTAGATTCATAGAAATTGTAGGCAAATACAACCCGATGCTTCCAAAGTCCTCAGAAGATAGAGTAGTTCTTGACATTGAGAAATGTAAGGAATGGCTAAATAAGGGAGCCAGACCAACGGAACGCGTTGCACGCTTCCTTGGTGCAGCGGGAGTTTGGGAGTGGAAAGCTGGGCATAACCCAGTAAAAGGAAAGCCTGGCGCAAAAGCTGAGCAACTTATAAAAGATAAGGCTGAGAAAGAAGAAGCACGCAAGCAGGCTGAGGAAGAAGCAAAAGAGGCGGCCAAGGAGGCCGCAAAAGCAGCAGAGGAAGCAGCAAAGGCCGCCGAAGAAGAAGCAAAAGCTACAGCGGCTGCTGAGAAAGAAGCTCCAGCAGAAGAAGCTCCAGCAGAAGAAGCTCCAGCAGAAGAAGCTCCAGCAGAAGAAGCTCCAGCAGAAGAAGCTCCAG
>JABGVR010000242.1 GCA_018645985.1 Hellea sp.
AAGTCAACACATGAAAATTTCTTTGGCACAGTATTTGGGGCACACCCAGAAAGCGGTGTCGATTTCCCAGATTTCTGTAAAATATCTACGGCATATGGAATTAAGTCGCACCGACTTAACTCAATTCAAAAGTTAGCGTCTATAGCAGAAATACTGGCCACTGATGGACCTGCTGTGATTGAATTAATTGTCGATATTAATCAAGAATTTTGTCCTAAACTTAAGTCTCGGATGGGAGATGATGGTAAGTTCGTCACGCCAGAGTTGGATGATATGTTTCCGTTTTTAGATAGAGCGGAACTTATTAGCGTTTATAACAGCGCGAGGAATATTTAAAATTAGGCTATAAGTTAGGACGAGCTAATATAATATAGAGATTAGCAAATACAGTTTTGATAGTGAAAGTAAATATGGAAAAACGGATCATGGATATAGGTTATAAAAATAATAGTTATAAAATTGTGGACCAACTCATTCAAGAACGAGAAATAAAATTACTACATAGCCAATTATTAAAGATTGGAAATAACCTTGATACAGCTCTTAAATTCCATGATTTAGACGATATGTGGAATCACTATAAGCTAAATGATAGAAGGGGGGGGGCCTCTATATACAACGGATTTAAGTACCTACCGTCAATATCTACAATTGCTAACTCAAGTAGGATGAAATCAAGCTTAAAAACAATTTGTGGTATTAATAATCCTGCGCTAATCGATATAAATTGTAGAATCGACTCTTCAGGAGAAGAAAAGTATCTTTTTGATTGGCATCAAGATTATTGGTTCTCTCTTTCTTCAAGAAATGCTGTGGTTGTTTGGATACCGATTTCCGGATTAGAGCCATCCAAGGGCGGTCTTGATATTATTCCTGTGGACAGCGACCATGTTAAAATTTATAAAACAAAACCTGGTAATAAGTATGATTCCTACGCAGATGCGGTCCTGTTAGAACAGGAGATACCTTATGACGAGGCAAAGAAGATTAATCATATGGATATCGGCTCTGCCCTTTTCTTCTCATTTAGTTCCCTCCACAAATCTTTGCCAATTACCAGTCATGATAAATCAAGGTTTACAGTTCAACTTAGATTTGCTGACTTTGATGATAGCGAATTTATTAGCAACCAATATCGGCCTGGACAAGTAACTAAAGAGTCTACAGGCTTTTTTTAAATCTAAATAATGAGATACAAAATGAGTAAAAATGATATTTGGAACTTGACTGAATTTGATGCGCCACTCGAGCAAATGTACGGTGTACATTCTGAAAAAGATAAAAAATATTGGGAGTTATTTGATGAATTAAGCAAACGATTTCCGCACTCTGAAATTCATAAAATGACTCATTGGCAGGCTTATACCAAAAGAATCTTAATGACAAGGTATCTGGCGCACTACGAACTTTTTAAAATGACAATTGGTATGCCTGGAAGCATTGTTGAGCTTGGAGTATCCAGAGGGGTATCTTTTTTCACGTTTCACAAATTTCTTGAGATATTTTGCCCAACGGATACGTCGAAAAAAGTTTTTGGTTTTGACTCATTTGAGGGGCTAACTGATTTTGATGAAAAAGATGGGAAAACTTTAAACGATGAGAATAATGATAAAAAAACTGGGGGCTGGTCTGCTGAAAAGGTAGAGGAGGAAATATTTGAATTATGCAGGCTAGCAAATTTTGACAATATATTAGCTCGTGAAAGATCTCGGTTGATAAAAGGTAGAGTTCAAGAAACTATGGATAATTTTTTAGAGGAAACCCCTGGTCTTAGAATTAATCTGCTTCATTTAGATTTAGACTTATATGAGCCGACATATTACACGCTCAATAAACTCTGGGATTTAGTTATTCCAGGTGGGCTAATTGTTTTTGATGAATATGGTCTAGTTCCTTGGGGTGGCGAGGCTACAGCCTGGGATCAATTTTGCAAAGAAAATAATATAAAAATTCGACTTCAAAAGTTTGATTGGTGTCTAACTCCAACCGCCTATTGTATCAAAGAAGAATACTAGCATATAAAAAGTTTAACGTTATAGGGGCTTTACTTTGAAAATGCTGTATCTGACCTGGTCAAGCTTTTTAGTACAACCCAGTTAAGAGGCTTTCTTTAATTCTAGTCTCGGTATTTGCATCTCAAATTCAAACTGATTTGGCGATTTATAGCCCAAGTAAGAATGCAATCTGTGGCTGTTGTACCACATGGTAATGTAGTTCATGACATCCTGTTGCGCCTCGTTACGCGTTTGGTAGTTGCGCCACTGCACACGCTCTTGTTTCAAGCTGCC
>JABGVR010000243.1 GCA_018645985.1 Hellea sp.
GGGCAAAATTAGATCATGAATATTTGGCAAAGAATATTTTATGCTGGTGCGAAGCTTTTTGGTCCGCAGGTTGCAAATCATCATGGTGGTTATTCTGACGATATTGATGAAGCAGGCGTAGTAGCTGCATTAGTGGCACTTGGTGCTAAAATGGCGAAAGCAGATGGCTCTGTAAGCAAAAGTGAAGTTGATGCCTTTAAAAGAGTTTTTCAGGCCAGCCCAGAGAATGAAGAAACAATAGGGCGTTTTTTCAATTTGGCCCGTCAATCAACATTGGGTTATGAAAAATACGCTAAAATAATTTATAAAAAATTCAAGTTAAACCCCTCAATTCTTGAGGGTGTACTTGATGGCTTATTTCATATCGCCATGGCTGATGGTATAGTTATGAATTCTGAAATATTTTTTCTTGAGCGAGTTGCTGATGAGTTTGGTTTATCAAGTAGAGATTTTAGTCGGGTAAAGGCAACTCATTTAGGACGAGCAGCGGATGACCCTTACTTAATTTTAGGCATTGATGAGTCTGTATCAGATTTTGAACTTAAAAGCGCATATAGGCGCATGGCATATTCTAGTCACCCTGATACGATGATGGCCCGTGGGTTGCCTATTGAATTGGTTGGCTTAGCTAACCATAAGATGGCTATGGTAAATAAAGCATATTCGGAAATTCTTTCTCAGCGAAGTGAAGATTAAATAATTTATTGTGTTCTTTTATTCTTTCTATTGACCTTTGATTACAGCATACCAAAGTAAGAGTTATGGAATTTATTAAAAACATAATCAGTCAAAATACTATTCTCTCACGAATAGTAAAAAATATTGTATTTATTTTGGCTTTGATGATTAGCATATCTTTGACTATTTTTTTGGCATCTTTTATTTTTTTTGCATTGCTCGGCTTGTTATTATTTGGGTTAATAATTTTTACTTACTTAAAGTTTCGCTCACGACTGTCAGGCGGCCATTCTCCTTTTTTACGATTTACCAAAGCGTTTCGGAGTGAACCAAACGTAAAAACAAAAAGACCAAACTATTCTACAGAATCAGACGCTTCAGATGGCCCAATTATTGACGCCCATAATACACCTGATGGATGGTCAGTTGAGGATTAGTTCTTGACCAATTAATGCTCCTTGCTATGCAATCCCATGCGAAAGGTTGATTTTTTAATTTTATTATTGTGCTGCCTTTGCTGGGGGGGGAATTTTGTAATTAGTGCATGGGCTTTATCCTCTGCACCAATACCTCCATTTTTTTTAGCGTTTATTAGAAGTTGTTTTGCAATTTTAATCATGTTTCCTTTTTTATTGAGACCCTTACCGAATAAATGGAGAAGACTTTCTTTAGTTTGTTTGTTCGTAGGGCCAGTGCATTTAGGTTTTTTATATACGGGCTTGCAAACTGCACCGGCTTCAGGCGGCTCTATTGTTTCCCATATGCTAATTCCATTTGCTGCAATTCTTTCAGTTATTTTTTTAAATGAGAGAATAGGGCGAGTAAGGTTGCTCGCTATTTTGGGAGCATTGACTGGTACTGTGTTGATGATTTATGAACCTAATACTTTAAAGTTTGATATAGGTCTGGTTTGGATAGTTTGCGCTTACTTATCCTTAGCCATAGGTTCTGTTTTAATGAAAGGTGTTGGCAAAGTAGCATGGCAACAATATGTTGCATGGATGGCAGTTTTGGTGTTTGTGTTTTCTGGATTAACAACAATGCTTTTTGAAGATGGGCAATTTTATGCCTATGAGATTGCTAAATGGAAATTACTTATTGCTGGGGGTTATGCGGCAGTTTTTGTTTCAATATTCGCGCATGGGCAATATTTTGGATTAATAAAAAAGTATGACGTATCTATGGTAGTGCCCTTAACGCTTATTCAAACTTTATTTGCATGCATTCTAGGTGTTATATTTTTAGGGGAGGTTATATATTTGCGCTATTATCTAGGTGCTCTTCTGATTATACCTTGTGTTTATGTTATTGCTAAAAGGACTCCTAGTTAAATTTATGGGAGAAAAAAATGAGTAATTCGGGAATACTTCGTTCTCATAGCCCTAACTTTGATAATAGGACTTTGCCTATATCATTGTTAGTAATGCACTACACGGGAATGAAAACTGGCAAAGAGGCTCTGGAAAGACTTTGCGATGAAAAATCTAAAGTAAGTTCTCATTATTTAGTATTTGAAAATGGTGAAATCCATCAATTGGTGCCTGAGAATAAGCGCGCTTGGCATGCTGGTATTTCGAGCTGGAAAGGAGAAAAGGATATAAACTCCTGTTCTATAGGCATTGAAATTGTTAACGGTGGTCACAATTATTTAGATGCGGATGGGAAAATACCTGAATATAAAAATGATCAATTAAAAGCAGTAATTGCTTTGTCAAAAAGAATAATCAATCAACATGGTAAGCTCGAATTTCTTGGTCATAGTGATATTGCTCCTTCAAGAAAGAAGGATCCTGGCGAGCACTTCCCTTGGGAATATATGGCATCGGAAGGCCTTGGAAAATGGCCTCTGATTAAGTCTGATGATCGTAGAGCTTTATTTGAATTAAATGATAGAGATAGAGGCGTATCTATTGTTCAGACAGGTTTAGCTAAGTTGGGTTACTCCGCATGTGTTACTGGCGTTATGGACCAGAGTACGGTCGATATCATTTTTGCCATTCAAAGGCGGTACCGTCAAGACCAGGTGGACGGAATACTAGATATTATGACAATGGAGATAATAAAAAGTCTATTAGAAATCTAATTAATATATTTTCCTGCTCTTATAAGCCTTCCTGGCCGGGCATTGGTTAGTTTATCATTTATAATAACCTTTTGCCCTTTAACGATTGTATACTTATATCCTTGTACGACCTGTAATAGCCTTTGACTACCTGTAGGTAGGTCTGCCACCATCTTGGGCATGCCAAGTGATAGTTTTTCGTAGTCAATGATATTTATATCAGCCCTTTTTCCAACCGCTATGATTCCTCTATCATCAAGGCTTAGGTAATCAGAAATTTTTGATGTTAGCATCATAATGGCTTTAGGTAGGTCAATTCCCTCAAGTCCTTGTACGATTCTGTCTCTAGTCCAGTGAGATAATAAGTAAGTCGAAAAGCTTGCATCACATATAGTGGCTACATGAGCTCCTCCATCTGATAGTCCCATGAGTGATTTAGGGTGTCTCATCATTGTGAGTACATTATCATAGTTCATTTCATAATAGTTATAAACAGGATAATAGATTAAAGCTTTGCCGTCATCCTCGAGTAGCATATTATATACTTGTTCCCATACACTCAAATTATTTTGTCTCGCTAACGATGCAATTGAGTTTTTAGGATCTTGTTCATAATCAACATGACCTTCATAATTTAATTTAAATTGTTTTTCAGCTATTTGCTCAAAATTTTCTATTAATATGTCAATCATTGGGGGTATTGAGCTATTTTTGCCTGAAAGTTTTTGAGGGGTTTCTGATAATATTTTATTTCTAAACTCAGTTTTTTTCAGAATAGCTACCCTTTCAGATAAAGGTTTGCCGCTTATCTCAATATAACTTGGAAATGCCATTAATGGATGGAATGTGCAATCTAAGCCAGCAAAGGAACCAATTGCTCTTGGTGCTACCTGAAAATATATATCAGAACCATTTTTATTCATTATTTCTGTGCGTTTTATAATTTGTTTCCAGTCATCAGGGGCAAAATCTCTCTCCATTAATGAAATTGATCCTTTGTGGCTGGAGGCTGCCATAAAAAAATCTTCCATTAGGTCAAATTCTTTATCGAAATTATCCTCTGGTCTCAGCATGTCGAAATCATTTACGGCCTGAAGTACCCCATGCTTTAACCCCTTGAATGCAGATGCAATTCCGACTAGTTCACTTTTACCTGCCTCTGAGCCAGGCGTCCATTCGCCTTCAGAGCTTTTGTGAAAGTCACTTCTACCAATTGAAAAACCGATAGCTCCAGCTTCAAGTGCTTCTCTTGTTAACTCCTTCATTTGAGATATATCTTTCGTTGTCGCGGGTTGGTTAGAGACTGCTCTTTCACCCATGACATAAACTCTCAATGGATCATGTGGTAGCATCACTGCAAAATCAATAGTATGAGGCAAGGCATCTATAGCATTCATGTACTCAGGAAATGTCTCCCATTCCCAAGTTATGCCCTCATGAAGTGCAGTGCCCGGAATATCTTCAACTCCTTCCATTAAATTAATGAGTTTAGTTCTGTCACTTTTCCGGCAGGGGGCAAAGCCTACTCCGCAGTTACCCAAAACAGTAGTTGTTACTCCATGGTTAACTGATGGTTTCATCTCTTCGTCCCATGAAATCTGTCCATCATAATGGGTATGCAGATCAATAAACCCTGGAGTAATTATGTAGTCATTCGCATTTATTATTTCTTTGGAATGAAGCTTACATTCACCGACCTCAATAATAATACCATCTTTAATAGCAATATTTGCTTTGAATGGTTTGTTTCCCTTTCCATCAAAAATTAGTCCACCAATTATTTTAAGATCGTACATATCTATCTTTCCATTTGAAAAAGCCTACCAATAATAGCCCTGCAATTATATGCCAAATACCCCACAAGCCTGCAACTATGCCTGCTCCTCCAATTCCCTCAAGCTGTGTGAGTAAAATTACTATCCCTAGCCCTGAATTTTGAATGCCTATTTCAAAAGTAAGTGAGCGAGCAGAGGTCTTAGAAGCATTACATGTCAATCCTGAAACATAACCAAGCATGAATGCCAATGTATTGTGAGTAATAATCAAGGCTATTATACCCATACCAATTTGTAAAAAGACTTCAAAATATTCTATAAAC
>JABGVR010000244.1 GCA_018645985.1 Hellea sp.
AGACCATTTTTTAATGCCAACTCATAAAATGATTTTTGCTTACTCTCATCAATCTCGGGGTCAAGGCCCTCAATAAAAGACATATCAATTAGACTCTTATTTTTAGAGCATGTTAATTCAATTTTCTTACAACTTGAAGCGCTATATATTAGTGGATAACGACTTCCAGGTGAAATAAAGGCTGAAAGTTTATCAGTTAGCAAATATGATGAAAGGCTCTTATTACAAGCGCTTCCCAAGTAACCAAGGAGTGCATAAGAATCTTTTGCATTAGTAATGATCACTTTTGCTATGCCATTATTTTCAGCCTCCGAAAAAGCTAAATCACAAATCAAGGACGCATTAGCAAATAAACTGGCACCCAAGCAATCAATAGTAATTACTTCTTTCATTATGCTAGGCGCAGGTAAATATATATTTTTAATTGCTTCAAGTTCAGGGAGTTTTTCAATTAATTTATTAGTTCCAGAGTGACCATGAGACTCAAGCCAAAATACAGTTTGAGCCATTTCTTGAAAATCATGCTCATGACCATATATCGCTTCAAAAACTCGAGAAAGTAACGAGAGAAGTTCGTTAAATGATATATTAATTAGGTTTTTCACTGCACTTAGGCCTAATAGGAAAACACCAAGTATCATTGTATTCATTGCCAATATCAGAAACTAAAGGCGCTCCTTGAAACATTGTGTTCCTGACCCATTTCTTCGAACGGGGGTCAAATTTTCCAACCCCAAAAAAAGAAAGTTTGCAACGCAGTAAGTGGATTGGTAAAACGTCAGCATCAAGTAGGTTAGCTACAATCTCCCCATATTGGGTTAACCCCATCGTCTGAATTCTTCGAATAATATAACGTAAATGGGGCCGAGAAAAGGCAAAATGCGCAACTGTGATTGATGTATTACTGTCCTCAATATCGCATATCTCGTCAAAACAACTTCTTACATCCCTAGCAATACACATCATCATTTCTTTTTCAATGCCAGTATCTATAGACTTTTTACCAAGACGTGGTTCTTGTTTTTCTTCTGATCTGTACCAAAAAGTTTCTGTAGATGAGCTTTTGGTGAAATCATACTTTAAAGCCCATTTGTAATTTTTTTCAATTAAGGATTTCAGCTTATTAAGCTTCATCATTGGCTGCATCCGATAATTCTCATCGATATTTAATTCACTTTCTAAGTCCAAAATAAATTTTGCATAAACTTCTGTCAAAATTGCGTTTATCAGCTCTTGTGTCTCAACACGATAGTTATGGGATGCATAATTGATGAGTTCCTGCCAGTTAACAAGTGTTTCACTTTTAGCTTTAATCCACTTTAAACATTCGTTTACTTCATGGACTGCACGTTTATTGAGCTCATTTTGCTCAAGATTGTCCGTTGATATTTCGTCTAAATGTTGAGCTGCTTTCATGATTAGGCATTCTAATTTACCTAAACTGTCGTTATCAGGTGATTTATATTGTATTATTCGAGCTAGAGATGTCTCCCTAACTTCTATCCAATTAGCGATTAGCATAGGATGCTTTATGAGATATGGGGCCATACCTAAACCAGTGGCATTACCTATACCTATATAACGTTTAATTCCATCATCAAGTTCTACAGAAGTATCGGGCGATCTTCCTTTAGCAACCCAGTTGGCTAATTCGAGACTAAAATGCCTTATCATAAAACAAGAAAACATCTCTGCGGAAAAAGGTTTTGCAAAATCAATACACTTATTTCGCAAATTATCCCAATCAGACATCCCAAATTTACCGCTTCCATAAACAGCAGTTGTTCTAAATATGTAGCCAACCTTTGCTATTCTATCTAAATCTGGTTGTTTACCATTGGATAAACAATCAATTACATATTCAAAATTACGCATACTTTTATTTGCACGCGATAGTACTAGACATTTACTGTCAACTCGTCCCTTTTCTTGCAAAGGGACATTACTTCTAAGAAATTCCAACCTATTCTGATCAATTTGACCTTCACATAATGTGACTGTCATGTCCCAATCTTCCGCGATTACCCTATCACTTCTCTTACTATCAGGTAGTTTCTTCGAAAATATAACATAGCTATAAACAGCATTTGGCGTTGTAATTTCATAAACAACCTCCCCAAAACCTTCTTCATCTAAATTGAAAATAGTACCATTAATTTTCCACATTTCATTCATTACTCGCCTAAGCAAACATCGCATAAAACTCAGTGGATATGGATAAAGGGAGCCAAGTCTAGGTAAATCCATAACAATGTTAGGGCTTCGCATGGGTAAATTAGTATCGTTAGTTAAGGGTTTAAATTCAGCCATTTTTTATAGCTCCAAAACTATTGTCAAAAAAGTTTAACCAATTTAAGCCCATAATTTTCTCAACATCAGCATAAGATATACCCTTAGAAATCAATCCCTCTGAAATATTACTAAAATCACGACTGCTTTTAAACCATTCTGGTTGCTCAGGCCAATCAGAATTCTCAGAACTACCTTCACCAAAATCTGGTTTAAATGTCCACGTTCCACTGCGCATCCACTCAAGTGTATCATAACCCCAGTTTTGGCAGAGATCAGAACCAATACCAATATTATCAATTCCCATTAATTCAGCAGTATCTAAAATCATTCCGCAGAAATCATCTAACGTACAACTTGAATTATTGTTTAGGTGAAATGGATACATTGAAAACCCGAGCATCCCTTTAGACTCTCCAAGAGCTTTGAGAACATCATTAGATTTATTTCTTAATGCATGATGCCATTGAGATGGGTTGGCATGGGTAATAGCTATAGGTCGCTCGGAAAGATCAATTGCCTGCAAAGTTGATTTCTCTGCACTATGGGACATATCGATAACCATGCCCACACGATTCATTTCCTTAATAACCTCTCTTCCAAACCGTGTAACTCCGCTATCATCATTTTCATAGCAGCCGGTAGCCAATAAACTTTGATTATTATAGGAAAGCTGCATAATACGAACGCCTTGCTCATGAAGCATTTCTACTTTTCTTAAATCATCCTCTATAGGAGAACAGTTTTGAAACCCTAATATAATCCCAACTTTGTTTGAAGTTTCTGCTTTGCGGATATCATCGCCTGTGCGAACGGGCATAATTAAATCTGAATTCTCTCGAAAGCGACGTCGCCAGTCACCGATGTTAGCTAATGTAGACTCAGTATTTTCCCAATAACTAATTGTAACATGTATAGCATTCACACCCCCGTCGCGTGCCTGAGCAAATAAATCACGATTCCAGTTTACGTATTGCAGTGCATCTATAATCAACATAAATTAACCTGGGTTCGTATAAGAGGTTTTCATAATTGTATAAAAGTCTTTCGCATGTTCACCTTGTTCACGAGGACCATAACTTGACGCATTTCTACCGCCAAACGGTACGTGATAATCCAAACCTGCCGTAGCTAGGTTGACCAAAACACTTCCGAATTTAGCATTGCGTTTATAGTGTTGCGCCTCTTTTACAGAGTTTGTAATGATAGATGCAGATAAACCAAATTCTGTATCATTTGCTAGTGAAAGGCCCTCTTCATAACTATTTACACGCATTATGCAGGTCATTGGTCCAAAAACCTCTTCTTTATTAACACGCATTTGATTATTGGTATCAGTGAAAACAGTAGGCGCTAAGTAATATCCTTCATGTTCAGATTCAGCTCTTCCACCACCGGTTAAAAGTGTTCCGCCTTCAGATTTAGCTAAGTCCATGTAAGATAGAATCTTATTCATTTGTCCTTCTGATACTACTGGTCCGAGTTCAGTACCCTCGGCTAGAGCATGCCCAACCTTTTTAAGTTCAGAGGCTTTCACAAATTTTTCAACAAACTCATCATGTATTGTATCTTCTACAATCAAACGTGAAGAGGCCGTACATTTTTGACCAGATGCACCAAAAGCGCCGTGTACAGATTGAGCTACAGCCAAGTCTATATCTGCATTTTTTGTTATTACTATTGGGTTTTTACTTCCCATCTCGCATTGAACGCGGGCCATATTTTTAATAGCTGCTAAAGCAATTTTTTTACCGGTAGGAACTGATCCTGTAAATGATATGGCATCTACCTTTGAGGCAGATAAAGCCGCGCCTACATCACCAGCACCTTGTACCATGTTAAAAACACCCTTGGGCAAATGCTTATCAAGTACTTCAGCTAACAAATGTGCTGTTGCTGGAGTTAATTCAGAGGGCTTTAATACAACTGTGTTTCCATACGCTAATGCTGGTCCCATTTTCCAAGCTGCTATGGCTATCGGAAAATTCCATGGAGTAATCAATCCAGCTACTCCAATCGGCTCTCTAGATATCTCAATATCAATATTAGGACGTACTGATGCTGCACTCTCTCCAATTTGACGCAAACATTCAGCCGCATAGTATTGGTAAAATTCACCCGCACGAAAGACTTCGCCCCTACCCTCGGCGAATGGCTTTCCTTCTTCCGAAGATAGTATCTTTCCTATCTCGTCCGAGCGGTCCATAAGTTCTTGCCCTATAGAATAAAGAATATTTTTTTTATCCTCAAGCTTAACAGCGCTCCATAGTGGCTGTGCGTGACGGGCAGCTGATACAGCATCATCTATTTGGCGGGCATTAGCACTTATTAAGTGACCTAGCACTTGTGACGATTCTGATGGGTTTATGTTAGCTATTTCATTCCCAACATTACACCATTCTCCGTTGATGAGACTTCCATATATATTTGTCATAAATTTTCCTTATTGCACATTCTAACTGTGTATAATGTAATACTCTAGGTTAAAGAGTGCTTATCTTATCAAGAAGTATATCTGCCACCATAACACCGGATCTATTGCTCTCGATTCTATTCTTATGCCTTCTATCACTTGGTAATCTTGCATCTTTTTGTTCTTTAATTTTATGAAACAATTTTTCTGAGTGATCGGACCAGTTATCTGCATCACCAAGTAAACTTGGATCTATTGCGATCATAAGCTCACCGCCTTGCGGAGGTCCACCGTCAGCATTGTCGCGGACTGCCGCTTCAAAGCTAAAACTTTCCCCAATCAATCCGCCAGCTAATAACTCAACCATCATGGCAATGGATGATCCTTTGTGTCCACCAAATGCTAATAATGCACCCTTTAAGACTTCATTAGGGTCGTTTGAAGGTGTTCCGTTTATATCAACACCTACACCATCAGGAAGCGTGTGACCTTCACGGGCCGCTAACATAACTTCTCCTCGCGCCATTACAGAACTAGCTTGATCAAAAACCATAGGAGGATTATCCTTTCTGGGCCATCCGAATGCTATTGGGTTTGTGCCGTAGAGAGCTTTAGTACCACCCGCTGGAATCACTGCCGGCTTGTAAGATGTACAAGCAAATCCCACTAAGCCAGCATTCGCAATTGGCTCTACTTCAGTCCAAAGTGCCGCAAAATGATGAATACCAACTAATGACATCACTGCAATTCCGCATTTATTAGCAGCCGCAATTAAGTGGCTACGGCCTTGCTGCAAAGCATAAGGTGCGAAACCATTATGGCCATTAACTTTGACAACTGCAGGTGCTAAATTTTCTATAGTAGGCCTTGCCTTACCATTTACTTTACCAGATTTAAGTGTTGCCACATAACCCGGTAACCTCATCAATCCATGCGAATGGCAACCAGCCGCTTCAGCAGCTTCAATTACATTAGCAACAGCCGATGCATTTTCATTATCACAACCATATTTTAGTAGAATTTTTGTTGCCAACTCATTGATTTCATTTAATTTTAAATTTGTATTCGACATATTTTTTCCTTATAATGAACCATAATTTTTTAATATATTTTTACCCAAGGCTACTTCAAGTGGCCTCAAAAAGTTCTCATAGTTACGCCACTGATCAACACCGCTGCTATAAATAGGCTGCCTAACTTGTTCGGAGCTCGCCGTACGAACAGATCGTTTAGTTTTATAAAAGTCCAAACATTCTTTTTCAAAAGGTAATTCGAGAAACTTAAATAACTTTCTTACCTCAGCTTCTGTATTAGAGACTACATCCTCATATTGAACTTTATAAATCTTATCTGGTAGCACCTTATTCCAGTGACTCATTAAATTTATATAATCTTTATAATAAGTACCGATTTCGTTGAGACCATAAGTGAACTCCTGACCACTAGCAAATAATTGTTTAAATCCAGAAAAACAACATGCCATAGGGTTCCTACGCGCATCAATTATCTTAGCATTTGGTAATATTAAACTTATGAGACCTATGTGACGAAAATTATTAGGCATCTTATCAATAAAATAAGGAAGTGATTTACGGTGCACCTTAGTGTCAGATATATAGGATTCACCAAATCTTTTCAGTTGGTCACTTGATAATTTACCCAGACAAGCAGGGTATTTTGGTTCCTCATTCTTTTTTCGTCGACCACCAAGCTCATAAGCAAGCGCAGCTATATTTGGTAATTCATATGTTCCTTCAATTTTTGAGTGTGATGCAAGAATTTGTTCTATTAAGGTAGAACCTGCTCTTGGCAATCCTACTATAAATATAGGGTCTTTTGCTGTAGAGCCCATGCCACCTTTGGAATGAAATAATTTCTTATCACAAACCGTTTTTTGAGCTTCAAACCTTTGACTCATTAAAGCTGGCGTATAATCTAACTGACTTTTTCTAAGATCGTTACCTCTCTTAAAGCAATTAAAGGCATCCTCATATAAACTATTATCTTCATAGTGCTTACCAAGCGCAAAGCAAAAATGAGCCTGGTCATCGACACTAGTGTTAGGGTCATCCATATAGTTCTTCATTGAATTAACTTCAGTATCTAGAAATTTGTAAGTTTTCAGATTTGCTAAACTCCAATATGCGTCACCAAAATTATTTCTCGCTGCATAAGAGTTACGGTAAGATATTATAGCATCGTCAGTCTTACCAATAGTTTTTAAGGCATGCCCGTAGACTAAGAAAAGATCTGATCTATTTTTAACTTTAGAGAGTGCTTCTTCGTAGATCAATAATGCCTGATCATAATCACCTACTGCTACTGATTGATTTGCAAAGCCAATCTTATAATCAAGGTTATTGGGTTCACTTCTTAGTAAAAGAGTTGCTTGATTTAATGCCTCCCTGTACTTTTGTCGACGGTAAAGAACATTCATATAATCAAATCTTGCTAAATTATTCTCAGGCTCAAATTCTACAGCGCTTTCTAAAATAAATTCGGCATCATCTAGTACATTGGTTTTAACACCCAAGTCAGCTAATAATCTCATCCCCTCTACATGAGTTGGATTATCTATCATGAATGAACGGCATACATTTTCCGCTTTTAGGTAACGTTTTTCCGCCATCATGTTTCGAACCGTTAATAACTCAGATGGAAGTTTAGATAATCTTTTATACGATTCTAGTGCAGAGTTTGCTTCAATCAGATCACCTCGTTTACCAAGTAGTCCAGCTAATGTTCTTAAGCTCGTAATTAGCGAATTATTATGAATTAGAGCCTTACGGTATTCAATTATTGCTTTATCATTTTCGCCTAAATGAAAGTATATATTACCTTTTTCCTGATAAGCACGTCCAAAGTCTGGCCTAATTTTTATAATTTTCTCAAGGTTTTCTAGAGATAAATCAAAATTTTCATTGATACGTTGAGTGACTGCTAAAGCATACAATGCGTCGCTATTTTCAGGGTCTTTCTTTACGAGATCTTCAGCGATTTCTTTAGCTTTTGTAATTTCCCGTGACTGCACTAATTGCATTATATCGTCGACAGAAACCATTATTGCTTCACTCATAGTTATACTTCCATATATGACTGTTTTAAAACACTATTTCTCAAAACAAACAAGGCAGACCTAGGTCTGCCTTGTAAAATTGATATGATTTAAATGTTAATTAAAATCATAACGTACTCTAACACCGACTGTTCTTGGTCGGTTAGTAGTTGTACGTTGAATAAAGTCTTGCCTGTTAATATTTAACTGAGCTCGAGTATTAGTAATGTTAGTAGCAAATAGTTCTGCCTTCCATCCCATATCCGAGTCACCAATACCAATAGCTCCATCCAGTATGAAGTATTTTTTCTGGTCCAATTGAGGCTCTGTAACGGTGTCTACAAGTGAATTCACTGACTTACCTGCATACTTACCACCTAACTGCCAGAAAGCATCATAATCATTTATAGCCCACTCATACCTAGCCCTACTACTTAGTTGGACTTTTGGTGTTAATGGTAGTGATGAACCAGCATCAGCTAAAAGGAAGTCAAGAGCTGGGTCGATTCTAACAAGTTCAGTATCATTAAATGATCCAGCTGCATAAAGTGTAAGATTATCTGTTGGAGCATAAGCTATATCCCCCTCAAATCCTTTGATCTCAGCATCACCTCCGTTAACGATAAATGTTAATACACTTACATTTTGAGAGTCAAACTGGGAAACCTGTATGTCTTTCCAGTCAGTTTTATAGAATGAACCATTGAAACGCATTCTTCCGTCTAGAAGAGTTGCTTTCCAACCTAACTCCATACTTTCAAACGTGTCTGAGTTGAAAGCAAATGGAAGGCAAAAACCTGGGAAACCATTTCCGCGGGGGTTAATTGCAACGGATTCACCGCATTCAAGGCCAGCAGTATTGGTGTTATTTGCTCCTGGAACATATAAACCTTCCCCTGCCTGTGATCCGATAGCTGTAGCCGCTGCTCGGTTAACTCCTGGTGGGCGATATCCATCAGACCAAGAAGCGAATACTAGTAGATCATCACTTGGTGTCCAAGAACCTGTAAACTTCAACAGAACATCATCGCGCTTCAGAGGCGTTAAGTCATTATAAACACCGTCATACGAACGACCGCCTGTCACACTTGGCCTTATATCGTTTGTCGGATCATTATCATCAACAAACAAAGGACGGTTACCATATCTCCAAGCACCTATTCCGGTAAAGTCATACTCCAAGTCATAATAACGTGCCCCAGCTTCAAGATTAAACTGGTCTGTAACATCCCAATTTACTGAACCATAGAGGGCCATTTGCTTTTCAGACCGGTCATTATCGTTACGGAACTGTGTAGCATCATTTAATTCAAAAGTGTTTAAAGTCTCCTGAGGAAAATCTGAGCGTGTAGTCACATCAATTGCCGCAAAGCCTAGGTCTGCAGGCGCTTGGTAATTAAAACGTCCGATATGTTCGATTTTGAAATCTTCGTAGTAACCGCCAACAGTGAAGTTAACAGGACCATCAAAATCTGATACTACGCGAAACTCTTGTGTAAACCGAGTGTTCTTATTTGTGATATGCGCACTATTAGATGGGTCCCCACATTCAATAACTTCTGGGTCGCCGCCAATTGTTGGGTCCAAACCATATACAGTTGAAGCGTTGCTTCCTACACCGTTATAGTAAGAACCAACTAAATATTCACATGCATACCCTGGAATAAATCCACCAATATTTGTGTAACCGGTATAATCAATTTTAGCTTCAACATCACGGTCTAAATAAGCACCTGTGTATACTAAATCTAACTGACCCATGCGGCCATTAACAGTCCAGGCTGTCTGATTGAAAGCATCATTATTAGAATCTTCCTGAAAACGAGATACGTTTAAATCGCCTTTGGTTGGATCAAAATCCCAAACACCAGTTGTATCCAAAGTTTGACGCGAATGCTGCAATAATACATCCCAATCATCATTTATGTCATATTTTGCACCAATTCTCATACCCGTATAAGTTGCATCGTTGAAATCATCTTCAACAAGTGCAGCGTTATTGGCTGTTGCAAAGTTAACCGGCACGGTTACTCCGCCAGCTGGAACGACAGTCCCATTAACAAATGTAGTACCCCCAGCAAAGGTAACACTGCTTGCAGGGAAAGCTGGGTTTACATCACCACTTGCTGTAAATGTTCCTGCAACATTATCAATGTAACCGCCTTTTTTATCAGTGTAGAATACACCTCGTAAAGC
>JABGVR010000245.1 GCA_018645985.1 Hellea sp.
AATTGCGGCTACTATCTTTTTTTTTGCCTTTTCTATGGATATACAGGTCATATCAAAACAACACAGAAGACTGTCGTACCCTGGTACAAGTTCTTGCCAGTCGGGCTTTAAAGATAGAGTCTTAGAGAGCTGATGGATACGATTGTTTATTTCGAGAGAAAAACTATTGGTTTTAAACTGTACAAGTAAAGCGCTATCTCCATATTCTATGATATCTGGGGTTAGTTCATCACTAAACATTTGCAAAAGCCATAATTCTAATACCAGATTTCTCTAATTGATTTCTTATTTTTTTTGCTGTTCTTAGCGCGCCTGGGCTATCACCGTGGAGGCATATTGTATCAACTTTAATGGGCATTTTTTTTCCTGATGCAGTTATAACAGACTGATTTAATACTATGTTCTTTGCTTGTGAAATTCGTTCATTTTGTTTTTCAATGACCGAGCCTTTTATATCACGATTCTGTAGGTGCCCATCTTCAGTATAGCGCCTATCTGCAAACCCCTCAGACACATACTTAAGGCCATATTTTTTTGCTGCAATTTTCATTTCTGAGTTTGGACCTCCTAAAAAAATAAGGTTTTGCTTAAAGCTAGAAATTGCTCGTGCAATTATATCTGCTTTTTCCGTGTCTTTCATTGCATCATTGTACAATGCCCCATGCGGTTTTACATATCTTACTCGTTCATTAGCAGATTCTGCTAAATTAATTAACTTTGATATTTGATTTACCAATGTTAGCTTTAGTTCTTGTGCTCCAATATCCCTGCCAATTTTAAAAGACTTTCGTCCAAAGAATTCTCTATCAGGATAGGAAGGGTGAGCGCCGATTACGACATTATGCTTTTGAGCGCCGAAGATCATTCGCCTCATAGCTTCATCTGAGCCTGCATGCCCACCGCATGCAATATTAGCCGAACTGATATACTGTAACATTTCTATTTCATCATTTACCCACTCGGGGTTGTCGGCTTCTCCAAGGTCTGCATTTAAATCGATAGACTTCATAGTTCTTTTTTAATCATAATTTTCGGTTTTAAAATACTTAATCATATTTCTTTTCCGCAAACATACCCACTAGCCCAAGCCCATTGAAAATTATGGCCTCCAAGGTGCCCTGTTACATCTACTACCTCGCCAATAAAATATAGTCCTGGTACATTTTTTGCTTCCATAGTTTTCGACGACAATTCTTTAGTGTCTACACCGCCTTTAGTAACCTCTGCCGTACGGAAACCTTCTGTTCCAGCCGGTTTTACGTGCCATTTATTAACCATTAGTGCTAAATTTATGAGTGCTTTATCATTCATATCGGCTAACCTAATTTGTTTGATATAGCTCGTTATGTATTCCGCTAAACGTGAGGGTAAGTATTGTGAAAGCCATACTTTAGGGCTTTGCCGCGGCGATGTTTCTCGGGCTAATTTGAGTTCCTTTAATATATCTGTTTCTGGGGCTAAGTTTATGTTTATGTGACTACCTGCAGTCCAATAAGAACTGATTTGTAATATAGCAGGCCCAGATAAACCTCTGTGTGTAAAAAGAAGCGCTTCATCGAATGAAATATTTTCATTTTCAACACGGCTACCGGCGCTTACCCCAGCTAAAGTTTTCAGTGGCTCTTTAAGTGAATCTGTAAAAGTGAGAGGAACTAGTGCAGGTTCAGGGTTTATAACATTGAGACCAAAGTTTTTAGCTATTTTATATCCAAAGCTACTTGCGCCCATTTTGGGAATTGATGGTCCTCCACATGCGATTACGACTTTATCTGCTGTAAGTGTTTGATTTGGAGTTGTGACTGCATAACAATTATTAAACTTTTCTATACCATTCACTTCCGTCGAAAGTCTGATTTCGTTATTATAATTGTCACACTCATTAATAAGCATATCAATGATTTGTTGACTTCTTCCATCACAAAATAGTTGTCCTTTTGTTTTTTCATGAAAATCAATATTATACTTTTTAACTAATTGGATAAAATCTTCTGGGCTGTAACGTGAGAGTGCTGATTTCGCAAAATGCTCATTCTCAGATATAAAATTTTTGGGATTACAGTAAATGTTCGTAAAATTACAGCGCCCACCTCCAGAGATACGTATTTTCTCTGCAGGTTTATTTGCATGATCAATTATTAGAACAGACTTTCCGCGTTCTCCTGCGGTTGCTCCGCACATTAAGCCAGCGGCTCCTGCGCCAATAATGATGATATCAAAATGTGATGACATATGCGTTGTTTAATCTATTTTATTTTGATGTCGAGTGTTGCTTGATTATCTATGCTAGGCCACCTTGAAATCCTTCAGTTTCTGCTTCGTTTGTAAGTGCTATTTTTATTTTCCCTTTGCATGCCCATTGCTTACATTTTAATTTTTCTTCAAATTCGTCTAAGAATAATTGGCGCATATATGATTTATGCAAATGGTATGAAGCCCGCTCGTACCAAACATAGTTACATTGGGAGCAGCGAGCTTCTATAGGGTCATCACTTTTCATATCGAGAAGCTGAATTTTTTTCTTCCAACTCACCAGAAATCCTCAGCACGGGGTATTCGGGTGAAACTAATTTTCCCACCAAGATTCCCGCCTGCTGGTAATTCCCAGGGCCCCATAGTTACTAGAGACTTTCCATAACGTGAATTTAAACTATCTACTGCAGTAGTTACTTTTTTCCATTTTTGTCTTTCAGAATCATCGTCAACAAAAATATCTAGCTGTCTGCTGTCTGCCTGTGTGAGATCAGAAAGTGTAACGCCAACACGCATTATTTTCATCGAGGAGGGCACTTGTATTTTTGCCCTTTCCCATAAAATATCTAATGCTTTCAAACAGGCTTGATCGTCATTGGCTGCGTAAAGTTTGTGACTAGATGACCAGCTATAGTTGCCTTTTTTATAGCCTTTCGTTAGGCCCATCCAAATGTAAAGTATTCCAGCGTTAAAATTTGCCCTTCGCATACGACGTGCAGCTTTTATTAACAAAAGCCGAGAACAATTTTTTGCGTCAATAAAATTACGCAATTTAGGTGGT
>JABGVR010000246.1 GCA_018645985.1 Hellea sp.
AACAGTCATCGCTGATTTAAAATCTAGCAAATTTTTGACTCTTGTTTGACGGTCATCAATTTTAGCTTTTGTATTTTTTTTATGAGGGTGATATGACCCTGTTCGTAAAAAAATTTGTGTTCTGGCATTTTGCATTAAATAGACACGCTCCAGTAGCTTCCCTGGCGAACATAAAATATCGTAGTTATATTGGTACTCAGGAACATAAAAATGGCCTATTGAGTAAGCATTATAAGGCACAAAAATAGACCGATTGCCATTAATCCTTAGCAGTTCGTTTCTTGCTGCCTTAAATGTATTCATATGCTCAAATGTTAGGTAAGCACTATTTCGAGCATTAGCAGTGAGGGCGACCCCGTTAGCTATGACTCTAAATAAACTAGGCATAAGCGCCCCATATCTTGAAAATTTCAAAATACTCCTACTCATCATAACCCTAAAAATATTTTTTATTTTTTTCAGATTACGATAATCTTCTGAGCTTATTCCGTGAATAATTAACCCTAATTTCTTAATTTCTTCCTGTTGAAAATTCTTGAGATAAACTGGATTAATAACAAACTTTAGATTGTTATTTTCACCGAACAAATCGTAAAACATATTATAGGTATTGTGGCTATCTACTTCGCATATTATTGAATTATCCAAACAAACATTATTCTTGACTCTCTTTCTTCTGAAAAAGAGAATCAAGAATAATGGCTGCACCAGCATACTTAGAATAAATTCGAGCTTATAAAATATGATTGATTTAACAACCTTTATGCTTTTCCCATGAACCAAAGCTTCATCAAAAAATAATGGGTCAACAGTGATGCTTGCTGAGCACTCATCATGTTCAGCAACAAACTGCATCGCCATTCCGTAAAATTCATATTTTTTAAACAACAAATCTAAGAAATATTTTTGAGCAATTAATTCAAGATTTATTTGAGTCTGAGCAACAAAGCTAAAACCAAATGAATCTAGTTTTATTTTCCCTAACTCATACAGTGCATGCTCATAAGCTATTTTTCGTATCCCTGTACTTTTTGCTAGGTCGCCATACGCGATTCCTCTAACATTACCTGGCAGACTAAGCTTAAACAACTTGAGAGCCAAGCGCACCAAAAGTGAAAGCGAGCTATAGAATATGGTTCTTTTACTTAAATAATTTCTTGCAAGTACTGCAAGCCCAATATTTTCATAAAAATATACCTTACTTTTTACAGATAACATTATGGAAATCCTTTGTTAACCGATATTTAGCTTGCTCTTTTTTCAGACTCAAGCGAGTCTTCTGCTTTAAACATTTTTAACGCTTGAGCTGGCATCTTACCTTCAATTTCTTTATGGAAATCACTCAGGCCACTAAATTTCCATGCTCTTGGCTCAATTTCAGTCCAATATTGCCTATTTTTATGTTAATCCATTATGAATTGCATGGAGCGTTGAGTAGCGCCTAGCCAATCCAAAAAAATCTGCGTATCTTCAGCAGGAATCTGCTTATAGTGTCGCACCAAAACAGCGCCTTCTTCTCGAGTCAAACGGCTGTGTCGGATATTGATAAGGCAAAAAATTCTTCTGCTCTATTCCAGCCTCGATCATCCAAGTGGCTGAAGCACCTGAAAGTGTATTCATATAGCGCAAGTTGTTTGCGTCATAGCCATTATAGCCTAACTTCTTAAGGTCTCCCAATTACAGCCCAGGATTTCCCCCCCACAAAGAATTAACGGAATATCACAACGAATTGCTATTTGTGGAACCGAGCTAAATAAAGCTAATTCAGTAGATTTGGTCCAATTGGTAAAGCACTCAAACGATTCCTGCATAAGGCTTTTCCATACACCAAGTGCGGGCGCCGACAACACAATATCAAACTTTAACTCAATCAAATTAGATATATTATCCACACCACGTTCTGTAACTTGCAATGGCGGGTAACTTAAACATACCAGTAATGGTTTGAGCCCGAGTGTATCTCTAACCCAAAGAGCTTGTCGTGAGCCATCCTTTCCACCACTTACACCTATGATACAATCAAAGTATTGCCCAGATTTGCGTGGAAATTTCAACAACAAATCTTTAAGGATATCAAAGCGCTCCTGCCAATCTACATAGCTAAGACGCTTGAAGTAATCGCAAGTTGGGCATACCCCCCATTTCAGTAAATACAGCATTAGATCGCGTGTCGGGTTGAAGGTAAGAACTACAATATTTCATAACTATTCACTCAGATGCCTTAACTCAATCAAACCGCTGTGTGGCAACTGACACAAAGGTGCCCATGGAGGTAGTGTGCAATAAGTTGTTCGTCCAGCCATTATTGCTAAGACTAGTGCAAAAGATTCACAACCAGCGACCCATGTAGCGCGGCCTAAAGAATCGGCCATACTAACTGAATCATCTAATTCAATATTCATTAATGGATTTTGATCAACCCAATGATTATATTTCTCTAAAGATTCAGATGGGTGAGGCCTTAAGCGAATCAGAACGTCATGAGGCAAGTCGAGTTTTGGCAAGCACTCCCTAAAATAATCTAATGCTTGGAATTCACCTGGAATCCCTCGCCCCCAGTCTGCACGAATCGGCTCAAGCACATACAATAATTCAGGATTATTGCAACTCTGCACCTGAGCAATATCATACAATTGGCTTTCTACATAATAATTAGGTATTTCCGATATAGTCCTTTTCGGAAAAAGATCTAAAGCAATTTCCATAGCATACTTGTCTGTTACCCAAATTTCGTCCGATAAGACTACCTCTCCGTCTCTATTAAACCTCTCTATGTAGTTGACCCAATGATCAATAACAGCTACAGACTTAATCTTATTAGATTGCGCTAGCTTGCGTGCATTATGTTCAATATCGCTCTGCCAGCCAGTTCCTGTAATTAATATCTCCGCTCCCTTTAAGGTCTTTTCTAGGGTTTTATATAATGCTACTTCAGGGAAAACAGTCTTCCATATTTTTTCAGCCGGCCCTTGCATGTATGCACGCCAGTCACTTCTGC
>JABGVR010000038.1 GCA_018645985.1 Hellea sp.
GATAAACCTACTGGCGATAAACATAATTCTCCAGTGGTATGCAGAAGATAGATTAAGAAAATAAAAATTACTGGTGTCATTTCAGAGCCAGCAGCATTAGCGCCCCAAACTAGTACAAGAAACCCTAAACCAAGCTGAATTATACCCAAACCAAATTTAGCGGGGGCTGACGGATCTAAATTTCTTTTGCCTAACCATACCCAAAAAGCAGCGAACAAAGGACCTAAGAGGACTATATACATAGCGTTTAGGGACTGAAAAACAGAGGTCTTAATCTCTTGACCAAAAATAGTTCGATCAACAGAACGGTCTGTAAATAATGAAAGCGATGAACCTGCCTGTTCAAATAATGCCCAGAACAGAACCTGAACTGAAATCAGTATTAATGCCGCAAATATTCTATTCCTAGGATGTGGCGGCAGAGTTAAAACAGAAGAAAGTATTATATAAAGGTATACTACTGCAAATGTAGAATAAAGAACCCATTTTACAGCTCCCTCATCTCTTATTAGGAACCAAAGAACACCTACACCTACAAATGTTAAAACATAGATAAGCCATTCCGTTGATAGCCCCATGAATTTTTTAACCGCAAGTTCAGAAGGGTTTGGGGGTTCACCAGCTCCTTCCAAAAGTGGCTTACCCCAAACAAAGGCAACCAAACCTAGAAGCATTCCTATACCTGCTAATCCAAAACCGTATTTCCACCCATATGTTTCGCCTAAGCCTCCTGCAATCAACGCGCCACCAAATGCGCCTAAGTTTATCCCAACATAAAAAATTGTAAATGCACCGTCACGGCGTTCATCTGTTTTTTCATATAACTCGCCAACAATAGCAGATATATTTGCCTTTAAAAAGCCAACACCGGCTATTATCAATGCCAAAGAAAGATAAAACATGTTCATGATAGAGTCACTTCTCTCACTAGCAACTTTTACCGGCTCACCCTCTATTGCCATTCCCAGATGGCCTAAAACAAGTAATATGGCACCAAATAATACTGCTTTTCTTTGACCCAAATATTTATCGGCTAAAACACCACCTATCACAGGTGTTACATACACTAACGTAGTATAGGCGCCATAAATTCCATACGCTTGACCATCTGTGAATAAAAAGTGCTTTGTTAAATACAAAACCAATAAAGCGCGCATACCATAATATGAAAATCTCTCCCACATCTCAGCAAAGAAAAGAATGAAAAGTCCTTTAGGGTGATTTCTCATCTGAAAGAGGCACATGGCAACCCCTATAACGGCTACAGCACCAAGCATTATGTAAAACATTCATTTCCCCTAGAAAAAACTGAAATCTATAGTAATCATGAAGCAGTAACAAAAATATTTATTCGCAACAAGCCTTTTATCTAACCAATAAACCGCCAAAAACTAATAACGACACTCGTCATAAACCCGCGTGGTATCCTTATCCCAAGCAGTATTGTATTTATGAATTAATTTATCTGCGTTTGTCTTACCGGATTTAGTAAAATCATAAAGTTCTTGAAGAAATATACTCTCATTGTCTCCATGACCATTAATTCTTGATCTAGCATTAAGGCCAAATCTAGATATATTTAAACACTCATTAACAATACCAATAATTGGCTTGCCTCTAAATTGAGTCTGCAATCCAGAAACTGGAACCTCACGTCTTAATTGTTCTCGCTCTCGAGCGGTCCAATCCTTGACTAAATCCCAAGCGGAATCTAAAGAGTTATCATTGTATAATAAACCCACCCAAAAAGCAGGCATAGCGCAAAGTTCACTCCAAGGACCGGTATCACTACCACGCATTTCCAAAAAAGTCTTCAATCTGACCTCTGGAAAAATTGTCGATAAATGATCATCAAAATCAGACAAAGTAGGTTTCTCTTGTGGAAGATCCTTTAAATTCCCATTCATGAAGTCTTTAAAAGAACACCCAGAAACATCTAAATATGTATCATTTCTATTAATAAAATACATTGGAACACCCAGAGCATAATCAACATATTGTTCAAAGCCAAATCCCTCCTCAAAGACAAATGGCAACATACCAGTTCGATCATTATCAGTATCTAGCCATACTTGTGAACGATAAGACTTATATCCATTTAATTTGCCATCAGTGAAAGGTGAATTAGCAAATAGGGCTGTAGCAAAAGGTTGAAGGGCAAGGCTGACCCTAAATTTTTTGACCATATCTGACTCAGAAGAAAAATCTAGGTTCGTTTGAACAGTACATGTCCTAAACATCATTTCGCGTCCTAAAGTGCCGACTTTTTGCATGTACTCGCGCATGATTTTATAGCGCCCTTTGGGCATAATAGGCACATCTTCAAGTCGTGTATCTGGTCTAAAACCTAGTGAAATAAAACCTATACCAATCTCGTCTGCAACCTCTTTAACCTCTTTTAAATGTCTAGACACTTCAGAACAAGTTTGATGAACATTTTCGAGAGGCGCGCCTGATAGCTCTAATTGACCGCCTGGTTCAAGAGATATAGATGCGCCATTTCTTTTTAATGCAATAATGTTTCCATTCTCAAAAATAGGCTCCCAACTAAACCGTTGGAGTTCATTCAGGATGAGTTCAATGCCCCCTCGGTACTCCAGTGGTTTAAGCGTGCTTTTGTAGAAACCTATTTTTTCATGCTCTGTGCCTATTCGCCATTCAGACAGTGGTTTGCAACCAGAAGCTAGATGATCAACCATCTGAGATTTATTTTCAATTATACTTTTTTTTCTGATCATAAAAACCGTTTAGTATTCTACTTACACGTGAGCAAGGTAATAAGTAATTAAATAAGACGTTAATAACAGAAATTCTATACCAAAAAAAACTTAACTATTAATCGAATATCGTTTCAATTGGAGAATAGTAAATCTCCATCATCTATTGGGTCTTGAGTAAGCAGTTTTTTATCAATCTTATAATCTTGCAAGTTAAGCCAAGGCTCTCTGTCACCTTGATTGGGTAGTTTATCCATAACTCGAAGAAAATACCTTGCTTGAAAGTTAATCCATGGATATTTTTGCATTCCTATTTTCGTTTTAGGAAACACTTTTTTATATTCATTTATTTTCACATACTCAATAACTCTTAATATGAATTCAGATATAAGATTGGCTCTTAGCGTCCATGATGCATTAGTATATCCAAATATTGAGAAATAATTTGGAATTCCAGAATACATTGTACCTTTATAACCAAAACTATTAGCTAGTTCTTGTTTTTTCCCATCAATGTAAATTTTACAACCCCCATTTAATAAAACTTCCAACCCTGTCGCCGATACAATAATATCTGCATCTAGGTACTCACCCGACTTCAATGATATTCCGCTCTCATCGAAATAGTCTATTTCATCGGTCACTACACTTGCCTTACCAACCCTCATAGCAGAAAATATGTCTCCATCCGGCACCATACAAACTCTTTGATCCCAAGGATTGTATTTTGGATTAAAATGCAAGTCGACGGGGTAATCAGCACCTAGTTCTTTGATTATTTTTTTACGAAACCAATTTCGAGATTTCTCAGGATTGTTACGAGCCTTAAAATAAAGGTGCCTTGCAAGAAATATATTCTTAAAACGGTTTACCTTAAACGCCAAATTCTTTGGCATAATAAATTTCACAATATTACCAATTCTATCTACTGAAGGAATAGAGGCGACATAACTTGGGGACCTTTGGAGCATTATAACATGCTTGGCCTTTTTAGATAATTCAGGAACTAGAGTAAATGCGGTTGCGCCTGAACCAATAACAATTATATTTTTATTTTTGTAATCTAAATCCTCAGGCCAATGTTGGGGATGTATAAACTTTCCTGAAAACTTTGATTTTCCTGAAAATAAAGGAGTATGGCCTTTATCATATCTATAATAACCTGTTGATGACACTATAAATTTAGTTTTAACAAATTCATTTAATCCTGTTTTTAAATTCTTTAGGGTAATATACCACAAACATTCTTCGGTAGAATAATCGACAGAAATCACCTCTGACATATATTTTATAAATTGTATTATATCATACTCCTTGGCAACAGAATGAATATAATCTCTAATGCTTTTGCCATCCGCTAAGGTCTTATTACCTTTCCAAGGACGAAAATCATAACCAAGTGTTAACATATCAGAGTCAGACCTGACCCCGGGGTACCTGAACAAATCCCATGTACCTCCAATACTACTTCGAGACTCAAATATAAGAATATTATCATTTGGAAATTTAGTTTTGTAACGACAAGCCGCTCCTACTCCGGATAAACCGGCTCCAATGACAACCATATCAAATATTTTATTGTATGACATTAAACAAATCTACCTACTTAATAATTAAAAAAACAATTCATATATTTATTCTTCACTACAATAAGCTACTAACACCAATCCCCGCTTATCGCTTGGTAAAGAGTCAAAAGGCTTAAAGAAGCAGTATCTGAACGTAAGACTCTTGGCCCAAGGGAAATAGATCTAGTGAAAGTTTTACTTATTAAACAATTTCTTTCTGTGCTGGAAAACCCACCCTCAGGCCCTATTAAAATTCCAACAGGAGGACTTATATTTGAAATAACATCAACCGGCGATAACACAGCTTTTTTTTCGTCTGCATAAAGTAATATTCTATTGTTATCCCAATCTCTTAATAGTTCCGACAAACTTTTGGGGTTCATGATTTCTGGTATGTCAAGTCTTTGAGTTTGTTCAGCTGCTTGTACTGATTGATATCGTGCCTTTGAAATATTGAAAGATGCACTCTGCGTACGGTCAGTAATAATGGGCTGAAAGGTTCTAACACCAAGCTCTGTTCCCTTCTCAATTATGAAAGATACTCGGTTTTTACGAATGTTTGAGAAACAGAGCATTATGTCTGGTACAATAACTTGTTCTAATATTTTCTTTTCAATTAATAAATGAATGGAGCGTTTTCCGTGGAAGGTAATCGATGCCTCCCATTCTCCAGATATTCCATTGAATACAGATATTTTATCACCATTATGTTTTCGTAGAACATTGCCTAGGTAATTAAATTGATCTTTGTTAAGGTGTATTAGTGCACCCTTTTCGAGTATGCAATTTATATACATTCTGGTTAGCATATATTTCACTCCAACGTATGTGGTTTATATCTAAAATATAAATAGAAAAACATAATTTTTAATATAGTACTCTCTTATGAATACAACATTGAAAGATTCAAACTCAACACATTGGGTTAATAATACCCCTGCTAATATTAGACCTTTCCTACAACTTTCTAGATTAGATCGGCCTATAGGATACTGGCTCCTAACTTTACCTGGCTGGATGGCTTTGGCGTTTTCCTCATACCATCACGGAGTATCCCTATCCGATATAAAGTGGGCAATTCTTATTCTAGTTGGTGCAGTAGCAATGCGCGGGGCTGGATGCACCTATAACGACATTATAGATCAAAATCTTGATATTCAAGTTAATCGGACTGCTTTAAGACCTTTACCATCTGGAGCTGTTTCAAATAAACAAGCATGGATATGGGTAATCCTACAATGCCTCATTGGCTTATTATGTTGGTCAATATTACCTTATGTCTCAAAAGTCATTGCTTTATTATCTATCCCTCTAGTCATGGCATATCCATTTATGAAACGTATCACGTGGTGGCCACAAATTTGGTTAGGTTTAACCTTTAATTGGGCTGTTTTAGTTGCTTATTCTGCTAAAACTCTCACTCTCAATTTACCAGTAATTTTATTTTATCTTGCACTTGTTTTTTGGACTATAGGCTATGATACCATTTACGCCTGCCAAGATCTAGAAGATGATATTAAGGTTGGAATTAAAAGCACCGCTAGGAAATTTGGTAAAAAAGTTAAAGCTGGGATTGGAACTAGTTACTTTATATCAATATTTTTGATTTTTTTGTCTAAATTTCTTCAGGCCGGACAAATAAATAAATATGAAGTATGCATTATATTAGCTGGAATACTTCCATTTGCATTTCACCTATTTTATCAAGTTTTTAATTTCAAACCTGCAGATAAAGAAAAGTCATTATATACCTTTAAATCTAATAAGTTTGCAGGCATGTTATTAATACTTTCTTGGTTTTTTATAGGTTTAATGTTTACTCATATTAATTAATTTATAGAACTATTTATTACTAAAAAACGTAATATAATAATGAAAATAATTAATCAAAAATTGAAATATCCAGTGTCAAGACGCAGCATATCATTGCAGTTGTTTGCTGTTTTGTTGCTGTCATGCAAGAAGAGTAACTCCACAGAATTTTATGGGAATGCAAATATGGATGATAAAAATTGTATAAATTTATCAGAAACTGAATGGAAGAGCAGATTAACACCTCTGGAATACTCAGTTTTACGTAAAGAAGGTACCGAAAGACCGGGCACTTCTGAACTAAATTGGGAAAAAAGGGTCGGTCAATATAATTGTGCTGGATGTAATCAACCGCTATTTAGGTCCGAACACAAGTATGAATCCGGAACTGGTTGGCCAAGTTTCTATGATGTCATTCACGAGAATATTGGCACTAAAACTGATAAGAAGCTTTTTATGACGCGAACTGAATATCACTGCAGTTGCTGCAAGGGTCATCAAGGCCACGTATTCAAAGATGGTCCAGCCCCAACCGGCCTTAGGTATTGCAACAATGGAGTAGCACTTAAATTTGTTCCTTCACAGCAAACATAAGAATAGTTTAGCCTTGTATTTTTATTAAAAAAAATTACATCTTACTTAAGAGCCGTCTCATTCCGAGGCCGCGTTTGTGAAAGGAGGTCGATTTTGTTTATCTATTTTGGGGGGTTTGCCCAAAGCTATTAAATTAGCACTTTCGTAAAAGCGAAACTGGGTAGAGAGTATTTCTCGAAGCTGAGTAATGTACTTAGTAAAGCCCAAACTTCAAAATTAAGCCGCTTCATACTGTGAGGCGGCTTTTTCTTTTGTAATTTATATTTTTCAGCATAATGTAGTATACAAATATTAACTGGAATCATTATGGCAATAGCTAGACCTATAGACAGAAGACTCTACTTTATCTTCGACAGAGCACACTCATTAATTACAAAAGAGGCTCAAAATTATCTGCAAAAAACATCAGAAATAGGAACTTCACAAGCAGCCGTGCTTATTTATTTGGGTTATCACGACAGATGTAGACTTACTGACTTAGCCAGAGCTATAGGTAGAAATAACGCTTCAATTACCGGTTTAGTAGAACGTATGGAAGCAAAGCTTTTACTAGAACGTATGACTCTGTTTTCGGATAGACGTTCGAAAGCGGTTGCATTAACAGAAAAAGGTTGGAGTGAAAGGGAGAAAGTTATGAACAGCTTTCGTAACTTTAATGACCGCATGATGAAAGGTTTATCAGAAGAAGAAATATCAGTTGTAATGAAGTTTTTGCAAACAGCTCCCGAAAATGTTCAATCTCTTTCCGAAAAATAATTTTATTAAATTTATTTGATCATTCATTTCAATACCTTCATTAATAATATCAGCAACCTAATTTAACATTAGCATTTAAATAAGAAAATTTTCCTATGAACTTTGATAACGCCCAAAACAAATCCGAAATTGATAATGTTGTTCAGAAACTACTTTTAAAAGCTAAACACTACGGGGCAACATCTGCTGATGCCGTTGGAACTTATGGTAGGTCTCTGGGAGTAGTAGTTCGTAATGGAGAACTGGAAGATATAGATAATAATGAAGGCTACGATGTAGGCCTACGCGTTATGGTCGGCAAACGCCAGTCTTGCGTTTCGACATCCGATACATCCCACGCTTCGCTTGAAAAAATGGCAGAAAGGGCTGTGGCTATGGCTAAATTAGCTCCTGAGGATCCCTATTGTGGACTAGTAGAAACCAGCAAACTCAAAAAGCATAATCCAGATTTACAGCTATATGACAATACATCGATAACGCCCGAGGAATTAAAAGAAAGAGCTTTAGAAGTTGAGGCATCAGCATTAAAGGTCAAGGGAATACTTCAAGCAGAGGGTGCAAATGCTAGTCATGCCCACTCGGAAATTTTTTTTCAGACAAGTAATGGTTTTTCTTATGAATGGATGTCTTCTCGACACTCAATTTCTGTATCAGCAATAGCTGAACTTAACGGATCAATGGAAAGAGATTACGACTATCATTCTGCAAGATGGTTAGAAGACTTGAGGTCCACTCAAGAGGTTGGGCAGCTTGCTGGCTCAAGAGCTATTGCCAGGATTGGTTCAAGACAAATAAAATCGGGGGCAATGCCAGTGATTTTTGATAAAAGAATTTCTAATGCACTACTTTCAGCACTTTTAGGGGCAATATCTGGCCCATCTGTAGCTAGAGGCGTTTCATTTCTAAAGGACAAATTAGGTTTACAGGTATTTGATGATAAAATTCAAATTTTCGATGACCCGCAGATAATGAGAGGATACGGTTCTCGCCTTTATGATGGGGAAGGAATAATACCAATTAAACGAAGTTTGATAAAAAATGGTAAACTTCAGACATGGTTATTAAACTCATCCTCAGCGAGACAGTTAAAGCAAGAAACAACAGGACATGCCAGCAGAAACATAAGTTCGCCTCCTGGCGTTTCTTCTACAAATGCGTATATTGCAAATGGATTCTCCTCTCCTGAGGAATTAATAAAACAAGTCACTGACGGGTTGGTTATAACTGAAATGTTTGGTCCATCACTCAATGGAAACACAGGTGATTACTCAGTTGGTATTTCTGGATTTAAAATTGAAAATGGACAAAAAACACACCCTGTAAGCGAAGTTACCGTAGCAGGAAACTTATTAGAAATATATAAATCTTTAACAGCTGCAAATGACCTAGAATTTAATAGTGCAATAGTTTCGCCTACTCTTTTAGTACAGGGTTTGACCGTTGCAGGTCTCTAGGGAAATGATCATCAGTTATGCTGATGACTTAGCCCTTATTAAAAAAGTGGTATATAAAGCAGGTCAAATAGCAAAAGCAGCTTTTTTTAAAGATGAACTTCAAATATGGGATAAAGGTGGTGGTCACCAAGTCACTAGTGCTGATATAGCAGTGAATAATTACCTTTCAGAATGTTTAAAAAAAAATCGACCTACATATGGTTGGCTATCGGAGGAAACTAAAGATGATAGATCCAGACTTAAGGCAAAAAAAACATTTGTTGTTGACCCTATAGATGGCACAAAAGCATTTATAGATGGAACAACAGATTTCGTAGTTTCTGTAGCGGTTATAGAAGGTGATTACCCAGTAGCGGCTGTTATATACAATCCCATTAAGAATGAAATGTTTGAAGCTACTTTGGGCGGTGGCGCAAAATTGAATAATAATAATATTAAAGTTAACGACAAACAGTCTGTTAAAGATATTACAATGATCGGTTACAGCCGTAAATTCAAACAACTTAACTGGCCGAATATGAATTGTTTCAACGTAAATTCAATGGCTTATAGAATTGCACTGGTTGCATGCGGTAAAGCAGATGCAACTGTTGCGTTTACTCCAAAATCAGATTGGGATATTGCCGCTGCTCAATTAATCGCAACTGAGGCAGGAGCATACATCTCAAATATTAATGGAAAAATACCTTCATATGCTAACACTAATACGAAGGGTTCAGGCATTATTTGTGCTGGAAAAAATCTTCATAGTTTGTTACTAGAATTAACTTACCCAGTGATTAAAAGATATAATACATCAACCGATAAACTTAAGGAATTTGGATTTATGGCGACTAAATCAGAGGATAGAAATAATGTTCAACTACTTCACATTGTTATAGGGGGGGAACTCTTGGATCCTAATAAGTCAGAATTCAAAGATCTCAATAAAGTTGATTATATCGGAGCTTTCCCAAATTTTAAGTCAGCCCATATCGCTTGGAAATCTGCAGCTCAAAAAACTGTTGATAATGCGCATATGCGTTATTTTATATTGCATGCACACGAATTAATTGACCCTAAAAAAGATGGCATAATTGGTTAAACTCACTTCAAATAAAGATGATTATCATTTAATTAGCAGATTATGGACAA
>JABGVR010000247.1 GCA_018645985.1 Hellea sp.
GATATGATAGAAAAAGCGGTGGAAATCTTAGCTAAACCTCAAACTGATAATAAAAATAAAATTGTTATTCTTGATCATGCTTTGGTGTTAAGAGATTCGACTGGACCTGCTCTAGACACATAGAAAACTTAAATTTACACCATAACAAATTAAACAGATAATAACTGCAATATAAAAAACACCAAAATATATTAGGAGATAGCTTTATGTCAGACATTAAAAAGCAAAATTCAGAAAGCACAAGATTCATCTTCCTGATCACAATTGTTGCTACTTTGGGTGGCTTCCTATTTGGTTATGATAGTGGAGTCATAAACGGCACCGTTGATGGATTACAAAAGGCTTTTAATTCAACAAGTGTTGGTACTGGACTGTCTGTATCATCAATGCTTTTAGGGTCTGCCGTTGGCGCTTTTTGTGCTGGTTGGCTTGCTGACAAATTTGGTCGGCGCAATATGTTAATCGTTGCAGCCGTACTCTTCATCATCAGCGCCTGGGGATCAGGCGTTGCAAGTGCCCCAGTTGAGTTCATTGTATACCGAATTTTAGGCGGTCTTGCTGTAGGTGCAGCCTCTGTCATGGCTCCAGCCTATATTTCAGAAATTGCTCCAGCAAGTACACGTGGGCGCCTGACATCTATTCAACAAGTAGCCATTATCTCAGGTTTGTTTTTATCCTTTGTTTCAAATTATTTCTTGGTCAAAGCTGCAGGAGGGTCGACTGCAACATTCTGGGGTGGTTTTGAAACCTGGCGCTGGATGTTCTGGATGGAGCTTATTCCGGCAACACTCTTTTTAGTTCTCTTATTCTTTATCCCTAAAAGCCCTCGGTTTTCTATGTTTCAGGACGATGAATCTGGTGCTAAGAAAACTTTACTCAAACTTTTTGGTGAGCCAAAAGCTTCACAAAAAATTGAAGAGATACGATCCTCTCTCGCTAGCGATCATAAGCCTGCATTAAGAGACACCCTGGCTAAAACTGGAGAGAAAGGGTTTGTTTTACGTTCAATTGTGTGGGTGGGTATAGGTCTTGCCATGTTCCAGCAACTCGTTGGAATTAATGTTGTTTTTTATTATGGGGCTGTCTTATGGCAAGCTGTTGGCTTTACCGAAAACGATGCACTTTTAATCAATGTACTCTCTGGTGGCCTTTCTATAGCGGCAGTTTTAATCACATTAGCAACGATTGATAAGATTGGACGCAAACCTTTTCTCATTTGGGGTTCTATAGGCATGTTCATCACGCTAACTCTTGTTGCTCTTGCATTTTCACAAGGAGAACTTGTTGACGGTACACTTCAATTACCAGGGCAAATGGGTCTTGTCGCTTTAATCTCCGCAAATGCTTATGTGGCATGCTTTAATATGAGCTGGGGGCCAGTGATGTGGGTTATGCTTGGTGAAATGTTCCCTAACCAAATCCGCGGATCTGGTTTAGCTATTGCCGGATTCGCGCAGTGGATAACTAATTTCATAATAACATGGTCATTTCCAATCTTCTTAGCAGGAATAGGTCTTGCAGCAGCTTATGGTATTTACGCCTTCTTTGCTTTGGTTTCTGTATTCTTTGTATTTTGGATGGTCAAAGAAACTAAGGGTAAAGAACTGGAAGAGATGACGGGTTAAAAAATAAAAAAGGGAAAGGCATTATTAAGTGGTGCCTTTTTTGATTACCCATTCAGATTTGTTTATGCTTAATCGCACGCCTAAATATCTATAACTTAGCCTTGCCACCGTTTCTAATCTTTAATAATAACCCACCCCATCACACAAGTTACTATTAGCAGAGTGATTTTTAATCTGTGTATCAGATAAGCTAAATAATCATTTTTAATTGACCTTTACTATTAATTTATTTGGATATATACCCCTGGGGGGTATAATATGAATATTGAGGTGTAATATGAAAGAAGAGACAACTTTATCAATAAGCAAACGACTTTCACGTATAGAAGGACAAGTAAAGGGTGTCGCCAAAATGATTAATGATGACCGTTATTGCATTGATATCGTCAGGCAAATTCAAGCGATTAAATCAGCGCTCAAAAGTGTAGAAGGTATTATTTTAAGTGATCATTTAGACACTTGCGTTGAAACTGCTTTAAAATCGGATAATATTGAACAACGCCGCGAAAAAGTTCAGGAACTTGTAGCTGTTTTAGGCGGACACAAAAAGTAATGGTTCTCCGCTTAATAATAGCGCTAGCTATTATAGTTTCATTAAGTGGGACAGTACATGCACGACCAGTTTCCTATCCGGGTGGGTGGACATTTATGCAAAAAAGCAATGGAAGTTATTCATCCGTTCATGCCCATTACTCACCAACTGCATCAGATTCAATTGGGGCTTATATAGAAAGAAACTGGCAAGAAGACATCACTTTTACTGGTATACAGTACAACCGGCTTGTAAAGCGTTGGAATGGAAGAAAAACTCAAGCAAATTTCTACGCTAAGGTAGGAGTTGGGCAAGCTCAACCTTTCGGTAAAAATGGTGCTCAAATAGCTGGATTTACTGAGCTCGCAATGGATTGGGAAACACGACGATGGTTCACTGAATACAGAATTCGTGCAACTGATTATGCTGACAATCAAAGTATTCATCATAGCGGTCGATTAGGTATTGCACCTTATATTGGAAATTACGGTGACTTGCACACATGGCTAATGGTCCAAGTAGAAAATCACCCTGAAAGTAATAAACCTACAACAACTACTCCTCTTGTTCGTCTTTTCAAAGGCGTACAAATGCTCGAGCTTGGTTATACAATTGAACATAAAGAATGGCTTGCCAATTGGATTGTAAGGTTTTGAGTTTTATAAAAAAAGGAAGAGAAAAATGAAATCGCTAAAAATTATTGGGGCTTTTGCCTCTATTATAATACTTTCGCAGCCCGCTTATGCTCAACAAAATGAAATGAACCATGACGGTCATAATCACTCTGAAATGAAACACGATCAAATGAACCATGACGACCATGATCATCCGGAAATGGATGAGGAGGGCATAACAGACGTTTCAACTGTAATAGGTGGCCCAACAATTGTAGCAACTGTAAATGGGTTAGTTTGTGACTTTTGCGCTCAAGCTTTAAAGAAAGTCTTTAAGAAAGAAGAAGCTGTTAAAGCATTAAAAGTTAATCTAGATGCGGGAGAAGTTCGTATTTTTTTGAGAGAAGGACAAATGCTCTCTGATGCAGTTGTGGCTAAGCTAATTCGTAAATCAGGTTACTCACTTGTTGAAACTAAACGCGAAGGCGGAGCATGAATTATACCACCAAAAATCAAGATGTAATAAAATCGCCTTCATCCATACCCGCTTTTTTATCTCTCTTTACATCAAGAGGCACACTCATCTGCTGCGCTTTACCTGCCTTACTAGTTAGTATTGGGGCGGGTGCAGTTATGGCGGGTATAATTGAGACAGTACCGCAAATTACATGGTTAGGAAAAAATAAAACCTGGGTCTTTTTATTTGCGGGTTTAATGATTGCTTCATCTGGCTACATGCAATGGAAGTTAAGAAATGCACCTTGCCCTGCTGATCCCATAAAAGCTCTTGCTTGTACAAAAACACGTCGGATCAGCTGGATTGTATGGTGGACAAGTGTAGTGGCATTTTTAGTTGGCGGTTTTTTTGCATTCTTTGCACAATACTTATTTTTTAATTAATAATTCGTTCTCATAAATATGGGATTATCCATTCAGATTTATCCGCGCTTAATCGTCCGCCCAGTAATTCTGCTATGGCCCGGTCCGTAACAATAACGCCCATTCGTGCCATATTATCAAAATCATCTACTCCTCTATTAGGAAAACCTTTACGAGTTCTATGAATATTAAACTGTTTTGAAAACGTACGTCCAAAAGCGTCTTCCACACCATCTTTTCCAAGCATAAACCCTATTAAACCACCCCACGTAGCAGCGGGGTTATCTGAATCCCAACCGCACAAAGTAGCGATTTTGATAGTTTCTTTAATGTCTCCGTTTCCGTAAAATAAGCTAATCAGGCTTGCACCAAAGTTAATGCCAGAAGCAAAACATCCATTGCAATATAGATTGCGAGAAGAAATATCATATCCGTCTTCCTGCCTCACTTGATACTTCATATACAGTTCATCGCGAACATCTTCCCACTTTGTTCCCTTATCATACTCACCCTTAACAAAATCATACATAGCTGCTGTATAGGAACTCTCTGGTAGATGTTGCCTTGCCTCTTTGAGCATTGAATGAAGGTTATCCTTTATTGAGGAAGAAGTGTTTGAGGTTGCTGCAAGAGAATACAAAATAACATAAAACTCTGCAGCATATACGGCGTCACCGCTTGCTGTTGTACGAATAGGCAATGCGGCCATTTTAAGCGCAGCGTCTGAATGGCCTGGTGCAAAAAGACCAAAAATTTCTGTTGTTAGCTGCGCATCAATCATTTCTCCGTGCGGGTTTCTTTCAGGCTTGCTTGTATGCGGCGGAAGTACACCCTCAAGCATTAATTCGTGAGCACGTTGATTAGAAACCCAAAGGTAGTTCTGATAACCCTCATTATCTTTTCCGTAAGGCGTGACCTTTTTTTCGTCATAAATGTGATCAATCCAGGCCGTTTTTATTTGCTCGGCAGTGAGTAGGCTTGTTTGGTTTTTAAATAAGGAATATTGATAAATATATTCGAGGTCAGTGTCATCATCAGCCCCCCAAATCTCATTTTCACCTCTAAAAACAAAATCAATACTAGGGGATAAATCACTTGATTTGCCTTCACCCCAAATAGCAGGTTGGTCCGGTTTCCCCCAATCTTCGCGGGTGTAAAAATTACCATGAGGACCTGGTCCGCCAATCTTATCCATCTCTGTCACAAGCCCTGTCCAATTTCCAATGGATTGACCCAGCCAAAACCCGTGCAAACGATCCATGTAATCATGTCGGTTGATTACAGTATAAGATGAGGTTGTCTGATCCAGGGTGTAATCAATATTAGAATTAAAAGGTATGTCCGTAGTTATTGGTTCTGGTTGCTCCGGTTGCATCTGACATGAGATCAACACTATAGAAAAAAGTATAAATATCATTAATCGTTTCATACTTACCGTTAACAACGATTTCTAAATCTCGCAAAGGTTTATCCACAAACATGTGATGTTAAAATCATATCACACTTGACTCATGTTCACTTTTTGTTCTTATTTATTTATTCATCTTAATGAGTGAATAAACAGTGCGTAAACCCAAAACAATAGAATGGCTCTACCTAGACTTCGATGGATTTTTTGCCAGTGTAGAACAACAGGCACGCCCTGCACTGAGGGGAAAACCCGTCGGGATAGTACCCTTTAGCGGCACGGCTCATACATGTATTATTGCTTGCTCTAAAGAAGCAAAAGCTCGCGGTATAAAAAATGTAATGAATGTCAGTGATGCAAAACGTTTATGTCCCGAATTGATTTTACAACCGCAGACCCCTGACCTGTATCGAAGAGCGCACAATGCACTATTAGCCGAAATTAACAGTATAATTCCAATATCAGCCGTTAAATCAATAGATGAACTTTGCTGTAAACTTGACAAAAAAGATATCAAAAATCCTTATAAAACGGCAATGGATATAAAAATAGCATTAGCTCAGGGTGTCGGCGAATATATTACGTGCTCAATAGGTTTCGCAGCTAACCGCCATTTAGCAAAAATCGCTTGCAAAATGGACAAGCCCAACGGGGTTACCGTTTGGCATCCAAACCAAATGCCCGCACCATTATTAGATTTACCATTCGACGACATACCCGGCATAGGAAGCCGTATGGAACAGCGGCTTTTGAAAGCGGGTATATATTCAATCAAAAAATTGATGGATACCGAACCAAAACAAATGCGTAAGTTATGGAGGAATGTTACAGGAGAAAGGTTATGGTACGCCCTCCACGGTTACGAAATACAAGCAACTAAATCAGAAAGAAGTATGTATGGGCATGGCAGGGTGTTACCACCTAAATTGCGTAATTTTATTGACGCAAAAAATTGTTCTCGGCTTTTGTTAATAAAAGCTGCACGTCGTATGCGAAGGGCAAATTTTAACGCTGGAATACTTTACATCTGGATGGGCCTAACGAAAGGCTATAAAAAAGGCAACTATAGCTGGTCATCTAGTCACAAACTCTACGCAGCCAATGATGATCAAGCCTGTTTGAAAGCATTAGATATTTTATGGGAAAAGGCAAAAATACAAGTGCCCTCATCGATGAAAATAATGCGTGTTGGCGTTACACTTTCTGATCTCACACAAGCAGACAGCAGACAACTAGATATTTTTATTGACGCAAAAAATTGTTCTCGGCTTTTGTTAATAAAAGCTGCACGTCGTATGC
>JABGVR010000039.1 GCA_018645985.1 Hellea sp.
ATTCGGTGATGTTGCTACTGTCAAAAAAAGCTATAAAGATCCTCAGGGTTTTGCACGTGTTGAAGGAGAGCTCGCTGTAACTCTTGAAATCAAAAAAAGAGTTGGAGCTAATATAATTGAAACCGTTAATGATGTTAAAAAGCTTATAGAGGATGAGCGCTACTTACTACCAGCCTCTCTAGAAATTACCTATATGCAAGATAAATCAAATAAAATTAGAAGAATGCTGAACGATCTCCAAAATAATATACTTTCAGCAATTATTCTTGTTTCTATTGTGATGATAGCGGCTTTGGGCTTCAAGTCAGCCCTGCTAGTTGGCTTAGCAATACCTAGTTCATTTCTTGCTGCAATACTTGTGTTGAATTCACTAGATTATACCCTAAACATTGTTGTTCTTTTTAGTTTAATTCTTGTTGTAGGCATGTTAGTTGATGGAGCTATTATCGTAATAGAGCTTGCTGATAGGCGAATGAGTGAAGGAATGGCTCCTTATGATGCATATTTATCAGCTGCTAAACGCATGGCATGGCCAATAACAACCTCGACAATAACAACGCTCGCTGTTTTTATGCCCCTACTTGTTTGGCCGGGTATGGTTGGAGAATTCATGAAATTCCTGCCAATTACAGTAATAATCGCTCTGTCAGCATCTTTATCTATGGCGTTAATTTTTTTACCTATATTGGGTAAAGTCCTTAATAAAAATACAACTCCTGCAATAAAAACAACTGAAGGCCCTATAACAGAAAAATACACTAGGCTCTTAAGAAAGCTTTTGATGATGCCCGGTAAAACACTCGGAATTTCTTTTTTGATCATGGTAAGTGTCTTTATTTTATATAGTTTTTTAAATAAGGGTCTTGAATTTTTTCCTAATATAGAGCCTGAATTCGGATTAATACAAATTCAAGCGAGAGGCGATTTATCAATATATGAAAAAGATGAGATCGTAAAAAAAGTTGAGAGTCGGATAGAGGGAATGAGTGAACTTCGGTCAATATATGCAAAATCATTCAATAGAGTAAGCCGAAGCAACAACAGTGCAGATCTAATTGGCTCAATTCAGTTAGAGTTTATTGATTGGGATAAAAGGCGCCCTGTCACAGAAATATTCAATGAAATGAAACGGCTAACTTCAGATATTCCAGGGATTAAAGTTGAATTTATAAAGTCGAAAGATGGACCAGCTTCAGGCAAACCTATTCAACTTGAGTTCAGTTCTTATGACTTCTCTTTGGTTCCTCCTGCTATAAAAAGAGTTCGAGAAATAATGATTAATCAAGGCGGCTACATAGGCATTGAGGACGATCTACCCTTACCTGGTATTGAGTGGCAAATAACTGTTGATAGAGCTCTGGCTGCTCGTTATGGAGCCGATATAGCTTTACTAGGACAATCAATAAAGCTAATTGCATCAGGTATAAAAGTAACTGATTATCGTCCAGACGATAATGATGATGAAGTTGACGTTATAGTTAGGTTTCCTATCGATAATCGTCATTTAGATCAATTGAACGAATTACGTATCTCAACTAATGTAGGAATGATACCAGTTAAAAACTTTATAACTATTGAGCCTGCCTCTAAAAGTGGCTTGATAGCAAGAGTGGACTCAAGAAGGACAAATACTTTAAAAGCAGATGTTGCTGAAGGAGTTTTGCCGGATACGCAACTAAAGGAGCTAATAAAATTACTTAAACCGATGGCTTCTGGCTCACAAGTATTCATAAAATTTAAAGGGGAAGATAAAGAAAAACGTCAGGCTATGCAATTCTTGCTAGGTGCTTTTCTAACTGCATTATTATTGATGACCCTAATCTTAGTGACACAATTTAATAGTATTTTTCAATCATTAATAGTTCTATCTGCAATAGTTTTTTCTACTACAGGTGTACTTTTAGGTCTTTTGATCACAGCCCAACCATTTGGGATAGTTATGGTTGGGCTCGGTATCATCGCGTTAGCGGGGATAGTTGTAAACAACAATATCGTGCTAATAGACACTTACAATCGAATGAAAAAAAATGGTCTTGACCCGCATGATGCAGCACTTGAAACTGGAAAGAGAAGGCTTCGACCAGTTTTTCTTACTGCTTTTACGACTATATTGGGGTTAATGCCAATGGTGCTAGCAATGAATATCGATCTCTTTAATCGAAGTATAAGTTTTGGAGCTCCATCGACGCAATGGTGGACGCAGCTTGCTAGCGCAATTGCTGGAGGTTTAACATTTGCCACTCTATTAACTCTTATGTTAACCCCATGCTTGCTCATACTTGGTGAGGAAATTTGGGGAAAGTTATCTGTAGCTAAAGAGTATGCTTATAAAATCCTTTTATCCTTCAAGAAATATTATAAAAAATAAAGGCAAACTACATAAGAGTTGTTCAATAAAGGTAAGAATTAATATTTCTAATCAGGTGAATTAATTAGTGAATTTTCAATCGCTTAAAATACATAGACAGCTACTAAAAGCTCTCAAAAAACTTTCGTTGATTGAAGCAACGGATGTCCAAAAAAAGATCATCCCGCTGATACAAGAAGGTAAAGATATTATGGTATCAGCGCAAACAGGTAGCGGAAAAACTGCAACTTTTTTGCTACCCACATTACATTTTATGTTAGAAAAAGATGCTCCTAGATCTAGCACACGTTCTTTGATTCTTTTGCCGACTCGTGAGCTTGCGATCCAGACACAAGCCTCCTTAAAACAGCTAGCATCTTTTACATACATTAAATCTGGTCTAATTATTGGTGGTGAAGCATTTAAACATCAGGTCGCAACTTTAAGGAAAAATCCTGAAATAATTATAGCCACACCAGGAAGGCTAGTGGAGCATATTGAAAAAGGTACAACCGATTTTAATGATTTAGAAATACTGATATTAG
>JABGVR010000040.1 GCA_018645985.1 Hellea sp.
TTCCAATCGCCCAAAAGAAAGATAAACGGGGTGCAAATGTATCAATGTCCATACCGGCAGCCACACCGGTCCGGATGTATTCTAAACCATCTGCTAGGGTATACCCTAATTCAATGTCGGCTGATGCTCCAGCTTCTTGCATGTGATAGCCAGAAATAGAGATCGAATTGAATTTTGGCATATTTTCGGAAGTGTGTTTGAAGATATCAGATATAATTCGCATGCTAGGTTTAGGCGGGTATATATATGTGTTTCTTACCATGAATTCTTTTAATATGTCATTTTGAATTGTACCTGTGAGTAATTTTTGATCTATACCTTTCTCCTCTGCTGCGGCTATATATAAAGCAAGAATAGGCAATACTGCACCATTCATTGTCATGGATACCGACATTTTATCCAAAGGGATTTTATCAAATAAAACCCTCATGTCATAGATTGAGTCTATAGCTACACCTGCCATGCCTACATCGCTTGATACTCTGGGATGGTCGGAGTCATATCCCCTATGAGTTGCTAGGTCAAAAGCTACAGATAAACCCTTTTGCCCAGAAGACAGATTGCGTCTATAAAAAGCATTTGAGTCTTCTGCTGTAGAGAAACCTGCATATTGACGGATTGTCCAAGGCCTTTGAATATACATTGTAGGGTAGGGGCCTCGCATGTAAGGAGATATACCAGGTAGCCCATTAAGGTGTTTAATATGTTCTACATCTGCTTTTTCATATGCTTTTTTAATTTCTATTCCTTCTGGGGCTACCCAGGTAACGTTATTTGAGTATTCAAAATCAGAAGTATTAATTTTTATTTTAGTAAAATCAGGTACCATACTAAAAACCCCTTATTTCAGGAGTAGGAATAGTTTCATCCGCATGAAGTGTTACTCCCAATATTGGTTCATTTTGTAATAGTCGCTCCTCAGAAGATTTTTTAACCCTTTGCTGAAATCTGCTTAAATTTTCAATCCCCCCCTCACTCTCAATGGTTTGAAATTCACTCCAGGCCTTATCAGTCAGCGCATGTGTCATACGCTCATGGAAAAAGCTTCCATGAGCAGGGTCATTAACAAGGCCTAAATGACTTTCTTCCATCATCATGATCTGCATATTTCTTGAAACTCTATGCCCCATTTTCGTGGGTAGACCAATTGGATCTGTGTAAGGAAATGTTGTGATAAAGTCGGCACCACCAACTACTGCGCCGAAACCCGCGCTCATTAAACGCAGCATATTTGACCATACATCAATTTTTTGCATCATTCGTCTAGAGGAGGTTGAGTGAATAGTTAAAGAAGTATCTTCAAGGCCAAATTCTCTTGTTATATTTGAATATATCGCCCGAGCTGCCCTGAGCTTTGCTATACTTAAATGTGCATCCTGATTTGTACAAAGCTCTACATTAAGATGCTTGAATATATCATTACCAAAAGTGCGAAAGCAATAAGCTACAGATGAAGCAAAATGAGCTAACTCCTGAACTTCAGTTCCTCCATCGTTGTGAACTTTAGCCGAATTTATGGTAATGCCTCGCCAATTTTCAGGCAGGTTGGGAAGTACGCTTTCTAAATTATGCGTGAGCGGGTCTAAACCTAGATAAATAGGTGATTTTTGAAATTTTTCAAATAAATTGATATTATTTAGTGAGTTGTTTGGAGTTAAAACAATAGGAACATATTCTGTATGTATGCTGTTTAATAAACGACTAAGTTCATTATTACTTTTGATGTTTAATGCTTTTGCACTTAATTGTAAACGTAACGCACTTGCACCGCCTTGGAGATCAACTAAAGCTTGTTTATTAGCGTAATTAATATCAGGGCCATATACAACCGCAGTTATATGCCATGATCTTCCTTCAAGGTGTGGTATTGTTCCCTTTTGCAAGATTTTAATTTCAGAACCAATATCGTTAGAAGTTGATAGGGGTCCCCTAATGATATTATCATCTGTTTTTCTTGTTATATCTTCAATAGTGGATCCATTTAGACCCTTCAGAACAAGTCTATCCCACTCTGACTTTAATTTCTTTGAGAAGTTAATTTCTTTAGATGTAATGTCCATATCTTCTATCTAACGATTGCTGCTAAAAGTTCAACTTATCTAATGGATAGTTGGTGTAATTTATATTTTGTATTAAAGCTATATTGAAGATAAAGGATGTATTAAATCTCTTTTTTATAAATAACTCAGAAACTAAATATGGATACTTGAATGTCTAATCTACCTACAGAAGAAACAGTTTTATCAGTTGAGCATTACACTGATAGGTTGTTCAGATTTACCATTAGTCGTCCTACAAGCTTCAGATTTAGATCTGGTGAATTTGTTATGATTGGTTTGCCTAAAATTGAGGCTCAAAAAAAACCAATAATGAGAGCTTACTCAGTGGCAAGTCCATCTTGGGCTGACGAGCTTGAGTTTTATTCAATTAAAGTTGCCGATGGACCACTTACATCTCGTTTGCAAAAAATTAAGAAAGGTGACACTATCTTGTTAAGCAGAAAGCCAGTTGGAACATTGGTATTAGATGCTCTTCTGCCTGGCAAAAATCTATATATGTTCTCAACTGGAACTGGCATAGCTCCTTTTGCTTCACTTATAAGAGATCCAGATATATATGAGCGCTATGAACGAGTGATATTGACCCATACGTGCAGGCAAAAAGCTGAGCTATCCTATGGTATACAATTAATAGAAAAAATTAAAAACGACCCATTAGTGGGGGATATGGTGAATGGTAAACTGCTTCATCTCACTACATTAACTCGTGAAGAACATCCCATAAATGGCCGTATAACTGATTTAATAAAGTCGAGGGGGTTGTTCAAAGAGATAGGATTGCATGAGATGCATGCTGATAAAGATAGAGCTATGATATGTGGTTCAAAAGATATGATTGACGACACAGCTAGCTTAATGAAGCAGTTTGGTCTTTCGGAGGGGTCAAACTCGACTCCAGCTGAGTTTGTCGTTGAAAAATCCTTTGTTGGCTAATGAATTTTTTTCTAATTCATACTTCCGAGTGTAAGTAATGAAATTCTTATCCCAAGCCCTGAAGTATTTCTTGTGACATTAGTAAAGGATGCAGAGTTAAAATTATTCTTTGCATAAAAAACTTCGACCAATGTACAGTCGTCATTAAATTTCACGCTAAATCTCTGATTTCGCATAATTTTTAAATCGATATCACGTGCCGCTGAATACCCTAGACTCCAATTTTTACTTATCTTTATATTTATATCTCCATTTACCTCTTGATTAGGTGCCCCGTTGTTAAAGTTTGAGTTTATTGAGGAGTTTAATCTATAATAACGTAAATTAGTATTTATATATTTGCTTCTATAATTTAGTGAAGAGTCCAAACGGCGTAATTTATTTTCATTGTCATCATACCGAACCCTGGTAACAATCGATAGGTTTTTGTTAATATCTAATTCAAGATTGCTGACTATGTCCGATTTTTTGTTAGATAAACCAGAGCCTTCCGAAAAATCATTCTCTGAGTTTTCTGCGTAACTTCTTCCTATAAATAATTGTGCACTACTATTTCTTGCGTCAGCAATAAGTGAGGCTCCGATATCTGCTCTAAGTCCTGATTCCCAAAGATCAAAACCTGTGGATTTATTACTTTGCCATAATAAACTTCCAGTTAAATCAATATCTTGCCCATCCTGTTGAGTTGATAAATAGTTTATTTCTGTAGGGTTGATTGATGTAATCATTGAAGAATCTTGGTGTGCTTGAAA
>JABGVR010000248.1 GCA_018645985.1 Hellea sp.
GTTCACCTGGGCCCTACTGAATTTAGATTACTTGAGCACTTTATGAGTAATCCTGGAAGAGTCTATTCTCGAGAGCAATTACTCGATGCAGTCTGGGGCCGTAACATATATGTTGAAGCACGGACAGTCGATGTTCATATTGGAAGACTAAGAAAAATACTTAATGAAAACGGGGCCAAAAATCCGATAAGAACTGTAAGGTCTGCTGGGTATTCATTTGAAATAAACGAGTAAGACTATTTCTATATATTCAATGAATAAAAAATAACAAAATAATTTTTCTTACTTATTTGTAATAAAATTACATTTGAAATTCTCAAAAAAGTATACTTTGGTAAGCACTATGTAATTTTTTTTTATCACACGTAAAAATATATCTACATCAATTATAACACCGCGGAGTTAAATATGAAAAAAATTATACCTCTTTTTATTGCAATATCCCTTACTTCATGTGCAACAGCTTCTTTTGATATTTCATCTTATTCCCCAGTAATGGATGTCAGGGAAGGCGAGTACGAAGTTCATTCAAGAGATTTAAAAGAATGTCGTTATTTAGGAATGAAAGCGCGTGATCAATATAAAAAACAGCGCGAAAAAGAAAAAAGTAAAGCATTTAGTAATGCAGTTGTAGGCGCTTTATTGGGTGCTACTTTGGGTGCTGTTATTGATGGTGGTGACGGTGCAGCAGATGGAGCGGTTATTGGAGGAGCAGTTGGCGTAGCATCAGGAGCAGGGCAAGTAGATTTCACTAGAAGATTCGTAAAGCTTGGGCCAGCAGGAATTGTTGATGAATGCATGTCGGAACGTGGATGGTCTGTCTTGAGTTCCAAAGGTATGGGCGGCGGCTAATATAAGAATGACAATAACATAAACCAGATTCACAAATTGATATAAAGACATATCATTTTAAAAGATAAAATTAATTAACAGATGCTGTAACAATCTCTGTATATTAAGCTTGAAACCCAAATCAGTTTGCGCTAGTAGGCCGTCAATCAACAGGTAGTTTTTCTACTTAATCTTTTTATTATTCAAATGGAGGCCCCGATGGCTGTCCCTAAAAGTAAGATCTCAAATTCACGCCGCGGGATGCGTCGTGCGCACGATAAACTAGCTGCAGTTAACTATGTAGAAGACAAAGAAAGCGGAGAATTACGCCGCCAGCACCACATAGACCTTAAATCTGGTATGTATAGAGGTCGACAAGTCATAGCTCCCAAAGATTAGCACGCTCGAACTCACCAGGATAACTTAAAATGGTTAAGATTGAGAAGGTTTTTGCTCGGGAAATACTTGATAGTCGTGGCAACCCTACACTTGAGGCTGACGTGGTCTTATCAGACGGATCTTTTGGTAGAGCAGCTGTCCCCAGCGGAGCATCCACAGGTAAACATGAGGCTGTAGAGCTCAGAGATAATGATGATACAAGGTATTTAGGTAAAGGTGTCTTGAAAGCCGTCAATAACGTTAACAAACGCATCGCTAATAAACTAATCGGCATTGACGCTAGAAATCAACGTTTAATTGATTCCATAATGATCGAACTTGATAACACTGAAAACAAAAGTAATTTAGGTGCTAATGCTATATTAGGCGTATCTCTGGCGGTTTCAAAAGCAATGGCGGTCTCTAAAAATATTCCACTCTACTCATATATTGGTGATGATAAATCATGCATATTACCTGTTCCAATGATGAATATTATCAATGGCGGAGAGCATGCTGATAATAAAATAGACGTTCAGGAATTCATGATCATGCCTGTTGGCGCCAAGTCCTTTAGTGAAGCTCTTCGCTGTGGAGCGGAAGTTTTTCATTCTTTAAAATTGAGGCTAATGTCTGATGGTCACAACACTAATGTTGGTGATGAGGGCGGTTTTGCTCCGAATTTAGACGGATCCAAAGAGGCTCTAGAATATATAATGCAATCAATTATTGATGCCGGCTATAAACCTGGTGAAGATGTATATTTAGCAATGGATGTAGCATCCACAGAGTTCTATGATGGAACCCATTATAAACTCAAAGGTGAAAATAAAGTTCTCACATCATCGCAAATGGTGGATTATCTATATGACCTAACTATTAATTATCCTATAGTATCTATAGAAGACGGAATGGCAGAAGATGATTGGGATGGCTGGGTAGCTTTAAATGATAAATTAGGTAGCACGTGCCAGCTTGTTGGCGATGATTTGTTTGTTACTAACCAAAAACGGTTGCAAACAGGAATTGATCTTAAAGCCGCCAACTCTATTCTAGTCAAAGTAAATCAAATAGGTACACTCAGTGAAACTTTAGATGCAGTTAAATTAGCACACAGCGCTGGCATGACAGCTGTTATGAGCCACAGGTCAGGAGAAACAGCCGATACAACAATATCCGACCTTGCAGTTGCCACAAATTGTGGGCAAATAAAAACTGGCTCTTTAGCTCGGTCTGATAGACTTGCAAAATATAATCAGCTTTTAAGAATTGAAGAGCAGCTAGGAAACAAAGCCGTATTCGCAGGTAGGTCAGTGCTTCCAAACTAATAAAAGTAAATCCATTAACTGATTGCTAACTATACTAAGCTCATAACCAGAGTATGAAACGTCTTGATACCCTAAAAAACAAGTGGCCACTAATTTCACTTTTAGTATTATATATGTATCTGATATTCCATGCAATTTCAGGGTCTGAAGGCATCATAGGCTACTTGGAGTATGAAAAAAAAATTAACATAACAGAAGAAATTTTACTTGAACTATCTGAAGATCGTAAAAAGTTAGAAAAACACGCAGTTAGTTTAAATTCATCTGAATTAGACCTAGATAAATTAGATATTAAGGCAAGACAGTTATTATTTGTTTCGGATCCAAATGAAAAGACGATTTGGCTTGACCATAAGCAATAAAATAGTTCATATTACACCAAGTAAAAAAATTAAATTATAATTTTATTTCGTATACGTAATAATTAGGTAATAATGTGAATAAAAAAAATAAAAAAATTAATCCGCTTAAGACCACAAAAGATGAACTTTTAAGTCTTTACAAGGATATGCTACTCATCCGCAGATTTGAAGAAAAAGCAGGTCAACTATATGGTATGGGCCAAATAGCTGGATTTTGTCATTTATATATAGGTCAAGAAGCTGTTGTTGTGGGAACGCGAGCTAGCATGATTGACGGTGATCAAATGATAACTGGTTATCGGGACCATGGGCACATGCTCGCCTGCGGCATGGAATCCAGAGGCGTTATGGCTGAACTGACTGGAAGAGCTGGAGGTTACTCTAGAGGAAAAGGCGGTTCCATGCACATGTTTTCAACAGAAAAGCACTTTTATGGTGGACATGGCATAGTTGGGGCACAAGTACCTATAGGAGCTGGATTGGCTTTATCAAATAAATACAAAGGCAATGGAAACGTTAGCTTAGCGTTTTTTGGCGATGGCGCCTCTAACCAAGGACAGGTATATGAGGCATTCAATATGGCTAAGCTATGGAGCTTACCAGTTGTTTTTGTTATTGAAAATAATCAATATGCCATGGGCACATCTGTAATTAGGTCATCTGCAGAAACAGAATTACATAAACGTGGTTCCAGTTTTGAGATCAAAGGCATTCAGGTTGACGGTATGAACGTTCTAGAAGTTAGAGATGCAGCTAAAAAAGCTATTAAGCATGCAAGAGACGGGAAAGGACCAATGATATTGGAGATGAAAACATATAGATATCGCGGCCACTCAATGTCAGATCCCGCAAAGTATCGAACACGTGATGAAGTTACAAAAACTCGAAGTGAACGAGACCCAATTGACATGGTAAAAAATAGATTAATTGTAGAGGAATGGGCAACGGATGATGCACTCAAATCAATTGATAAAGAAATTAAGTTAATAGTAGCTGATGCTGCAGAATTTGCACAGACATCGCCAGAGCCCGATGCGTCTGAACTTTATACAGATGTTCTACTGGATGCTTAATTAAAAGTTAAACGCAATTTAAAAAGGAGAATAGTATGCCTATTGAACTGAAATACTTATTATGGAGCATAGCCTTATTTTTTATAATGATTTTGGCACAATCGTTATCATCAATCTTTTCAGGAAAAGCTTCTGTTTCTGAGTTAGTTGGCCACAGAGACAATTTACCAAAAGAGGGGCTTACGAAATTACATGGTAGAACAAAACGAGCGCAAGCAAATTTTATCGAAAGCCTGGTTATGTTTGTACCTTTAGTCTTAATAACTATTATAACGGAAAGCTCCACAGAAATAACTGCTTTAGGGGCTGCTTTATTCTTCTGGGGTAGGTTGGCATTCGCTCCATGCTATTGGCTGGGTGTGTCTTGGTTAAGGACTTTAGCTTGGTTTGTATCTATCATTGGGATGCTAATGATCTTTTTGGAACTAATCAGCTAATGGCAATCGATATAAAAATGCCAGCCCTTTCTCCCACTATGGAGGAAGGGACACTCAGCAAGTGGGTCGTAAAAGAAGGTGATACTGTTACCTCTGGTGATATACTTGCTGAAATTGAAACAGATAAAGCAACTATGGAAGTTGAAAGTATAGATGAGGGTGTTGTAGGAAAGATTGCTATACCCGAAGGAACTGAAAACGTTAAAGTAGGAACAGTTATTGTTCAGCTATTAGAAACTGGCGAAAAAGTAAATGATCTTGAGAAGCTTCAGGACAAGCCCATTAATTCCTCCGAAAATTATGAACAAAATCAGACTGCTAAAAAAACTATCCCCTCAAGAGATGATCTAGATGAAAAAAGAGTTTCAGGCTCCAATGTTACCCATACTGAAATTACTGTAAGAGATGCATTACGCGATGCAATGGCAGAAGAAATGAGGCGTGATGAGAATGTCTTCATAATGGGGGAAGAAGTAGCAGAATATCAAGGTGCCTATAAGGTTACGCGTGAATTACTTCAAGAATTTGGAGAGAAAAGGGTTATTGATACGCCCATAACTGAATACGGATTTGCAGGTATTGGAGTAGGTGCGGCGATGGGGGGACTAAAACCAATTGTTGAATTTATGACCTTCAATTTCGCAATGCAAGCGATTGACCATATTATAAATTCAGCAGCTAAAACTCTTTATATGTCTGGTGGACAAATGCGCTGCCCAATAGTTTTTCGGGGACCCAATGGTGCTGCATCTCGTGTTGGAGCCCAGCATAGTCATGATTACACTAGTTGGTACGCTAACGTCCCAGGCTTAAAAGTGGTTGCACCCTATGATGCGGAAGATGCTAAAGGTTTACTTAAGGCAGCAATTCGTGACCCCAATCCAGTTGTGTTTCTGGAACACGAGCTTCTGTACGGAGAAATATTTCAAATACCTGATGTTGATGACCTCATCGTACCCATTGGCAAAGCTAAAGTTAGACGAAAGGGTTCAGATGTAACGCTTGTGGCGCACAGCAGAATGGTTGGTAGGTGCCTTGAAGCAGCAAATCTACTTATAAATGAAGGCATTGATTGTGAAGTAGTGGATTTAAGAACTATCCGTCCATTAGATAGTAAAACAGTTATAGAAAGTGTTAAAAAAACAAATAGACTTGTTTGTGCTGAAGAAGGCTGGGGACAGAGTGGCATTGGTGCTGAAATTGTCTCACGAGTCACCAAAGAGGCCTTTGATTACCTAGATGCCCCGCCGGAAAGGGTATATCAAGTAGACGTTCCTTTACCGTATGCTGCAAATCTCGAAGCCCTAAGCCTTCCAGGCTCCTCAGATATTATAAAAGCAGCAAAAAAAGTTTGCTATAAAAATTAAAGGTTAAATATGCCGATTGAAATTCTTATGCCTGCACTCTCACCCACAATGGAGGAAGGAACACTTTCTAAGTGGTTGGTAAAAGAGGGAGATCAGGTTAGCTCAGGTGACCTATTAGCTGAAATAGAAACAGATAAAGCTACAATGGAAATTGAAGCAGTAGAGGAAGGAACAATAGTAAAACTGCTAGTTCCTGAAGGAAACTCTAATGTTAAGGTTAATAAACCAATTGCAATATTACTTGAAGAAGGTGAAGATTTAAGTTCACTAAATAATTATACGGATACTACCGACCAAACATCCAACAATAAATCCATAGAGAAAAATAGAGAAGCAATCATCGGTGATTTAGGTGCTCAAAAAGAAAAAAAAATTGAGCAGCCAGAAAAAATAAAGTCATCTCCACTGGCTCGTCGTCTTTCAAAAAAATTAAATATAGATTTAAATCAAATTTCTGGTTCTGGACCTAACGGTAGAATTATAAAAAAAGATATTGAAAACTATGTGAAAGACTCAAAATCAAATATCGTTCCAACAGAACCAGATCAACCAGAATTCATTGCAAATACTGAATCTAAAGAGATAGGAGCCCTTAGATATGGGGGAGCTGAACAGCTAACTAAATTAGGAATAGAAACGGGATCATATGATCTAATACCTCTAAATAATATCCAGAAAGTTGTATCTAAAAGATTGCTGGATTCATCTCAAAATGTACCTAGTTTTCCATTAACAATAGATTGTGAAATTGATGAATTACTTAAACTTAGAAAAGATCTTAACCAACAAGCAGGTGAATTTGTTAAAATAAGTGTAAATGATATGCTCATAAGAGCTTCAGCGCTTTCATTAAAACACTGCCCAGAAGCTAACGCTAGTTATACACCGGATGGAATAGCAATACACAAACATGCAGATATCGCAGTTGCAGTCTCAATCGAGAGCGGTTTAATAACTCCTATTATTCGACAGGCAGAAAATAAAGGCTTATCAAAAATTTCTACAGAAATGAGAGACTTAGCCACTCGAGCCAGAGAACGTAAGCTTAAGCCCACTGAATACCAAGGGGGAACATTTTCAATATCTAACCTTGGGATGATGGGTATTAAAGAGTTTGGTTCAATAATCAATGAACCGCATGGAATGATCCTGTCCGTAGGCGCAGGTAGTCAGAGACCAATAGTTCGTGAAGGAGCTTTAGAGATAGCTACCATTATGACAGTGACCCTAACCTGTGATCATAGAGTAATAGATGGGGCTTTAGGAGCAAAGTGGTTGCAACACTTTAAGAGATACATAGAAAAACCAATAACAATGATGCTTTAAACAAAGCCTTTATATTAACTTCACATACAAAAAGTAGATCGAAAAATGTCTGATACAAACTTTGACGTCATCATAATAGGATCAGGTCCTGGTGGGTACGTAACTGCCATCAGATCAAGTCAACTTGGTTTTAAAACAGCTATAGTCGAAAAAGATAGTCTAGGCGGAGTTTGCTTGAACTGGGGCTGCATACCCACCAAAGCGCTTCTCAGATCAGCTGAAGTATATAATAATATGAAGCACGCTGAGGAATATGGATTATCGGCTTCACCACAATATAATCTAAAGAGTATAGTTCAAAGATCTCGAAATATTGCTAATCAACTATCAGGAGGCATTAAGCATCTATTGAGTAAGAACAATGTAACAATCATAGATGGTTTTGCATCTCTACAACCCGGTGAAGCAACACCAGAAGTTCATGTTGAAGGAAAAATATACAAAGCTAAGCATGTTATATTGGCAACAGGAGCAAGAGCTCGCACTATACCACAAGCTGGTTTAGAGCCAGATGGAAAATACATATGGTCTGCAAAAGAAGCAATGGTTCCTGACACTATGCCAAAGAAACTTCTAGTTATCGGCTCTGGTGCCATAGGTATGGAATTTGCATCATTTTATAATGCTTTTGGGTCAAAAGTTACAGTAGTTGAAATGGAAGATAGAATTTTACCTGCAGAAGATGAAGAAATATCCGTATTGGCCAAAAAAGCATTCTCTAAACGTGGAATAGAAATTATAACAAACTCAAAAGCAACTTTAAAAGTTGTTGAAAATGGGGTTGAGGCAGTCCTTGAAACTATAAGTGAGAGTAATACAAAAACTTATGACAGAGTAGTTCTTGCAATAGGTATTGTGGGAAATACTGAAAATATGGGACTTGAAAAACTGGGTATTAAAGTTGATAAAAATCACATCTCAGTTGATGAGTATAGCCAAACTAATATCGAAGGATTGTACGCCATAGGTGATGTGACTACACCTCCTTGGCTAGCTCATAAGGCATCCCATGAAGGCATAATATGCATTGAAAAAATAGCGGGCAGAAACCCAGAGCCTCTTAATCCAATATCTATTCCCGGCTGCACTTACTGCCATCCTCAAATTGCATCGGTGGGTTATACAGAAAAACAAGCTATAAAAGCAGGATTTACGATAAAAGTTGGAAAGTTTCCATTTGTAGGTAATGGTAAAGCAATAGCCTTAGGGGAGCCTGAGGGTTTAATAAAGACTATTTTCAATGAAGAAACAGGCGAGCTACTAGGGGCACATATGATTGGAACTGAAGTTACTGAACTTATTCAAGGTTATACAATTGCTCAGAAACTAGAAACAACAGAGCATGAATTAATGGAAACAGTTTTCCCCCACCCCACTTTATCTGAAATGATGCACGAGGCTGTATTGGATGCATATAATAGAACAATACACTTTTAACTGATATTTTTTACTCGTTTTTAGTCCTATTAAATGCCAAAGCTCTAAACTCATCATGTATTTTTGGATCTTCATCACTTAGAAATTGCAGCATGAGTATACCGAATGAATTATTTTTTCGATCTACCCAAAAAATTGTGCCGGCAGCACCTGACCAGCCCCAATGTCCAATACTCTTCCCATTTCTGGCTAACTGATCAGTTGTTTCATCAATTTGAACAGACCCACCATAACCAAATCCTGACATAAAATCTGGCCCTAACCAAGGGATTAAATAAGGCTTATCTTGTCCCATGTGATCTTCCATCATCAAATCAACAGTTTTCTCATCTAATACCCTATGGCCCTTATAGACTCCTCCATCGAGCATAAGTTTGGCAAATATAGAAAAATCATCTATTGTAGAAACAAGTCCTGCTCCCCCACTTTGAAATTCATTGAGGGGATTAGAAAAAGGGCTATTTTGTCCATCCTCTATTAACACGAAGTTTCCTTCTTTTGTTTTAAAATAGTTTGAGGCAAATCGTTTTTGTTGCTCTTGTTTAATTCCAAAACTAGTTTCTTTCATGCCAAGCGGTTTAAATAGCCGTTCATCCATTATCTCGCCTAATTTCTTGCCCTCTATAACTTCAGCCACCCTACCAAGCACATCCATAGAGTAACTATAATACCAAGCTTCGCCGGGCTGAAACAATAGTGGTAGCTTGGACAGTTTAGTCATTTTTTCTTCCATACTCTCCGATACTCCAGACTTTTTATCTACAACATAAAAAAGTTCAGCATTTTCGTATATAGACGTAAGGGCATTCTCAGAGCCAAATATACCATAACCCATTCCTGAACGGTGCAACATCAAGTCTTCTAAAGTTATGGCTCGATTTTGTGGCTCAAATTTTATAACTCCATTTTTATCAATTTTTGCTACCTTCATATTATTAATTTCAGGGATGTATAGGGAAACAGGATCAGATAAATTTAGTTTTTTCTCTTCCTGTAGATCCATAATTATTGTTGCAGTTACCGGTTTTGTCATCGAAAAAATCCTCCAGACAGTATCCGTCTCTACTGGGCTTTTTCGTTCTCGGTCTCGTAAGCCATATGAATTTTTATAAATAACGCTGCCTTCATCGTAAATTAAAGCTGAGATTCCAATGACTTCTTTATTTAAAACGGCACTATTTAAAAGGTTGTCAACTTCATTCATATTAACATGAGAAAATTTATCAATATGGGATGCTGACAATGTAAATATTGCTATTAGTAATACCGTGAAAAAGCTTATAATCTTATGAGTGCTCAAATGTACTTAGTTTCCGATTAGTAAAAAATTAGCTTTGCATTGCCCAGCCTTCAACATCCATAGCCGCCTGGCGGACAGCCTCTGTAATTGTTGGGTGAGCATGACATGTACGCGCTACATCTTCGCTTGAAGCCTTAAATTCCATAGCTAAGGCTACCTCAGCAATTAAGTCTCCGGCGTGGGAGCCAATTATGTGCGCCCCTAAAATTTGATCTGTTTCAGCATGGGCAAGAATCTTTACGAAACCCGTAGTTTGATGATTTGCGCGAGCTCTAGAGTTCGCAGCAAAAGAAAATTTACCGCGCTTAAAAGGTATGTTAGCGTCAGTTAACTCTTGCTCTGTCTTACCGACAGAGGCAATTTCTGGGGATGTATAAACAACTCCTGGGATTACATCATAGTTAACATGACCAGCCTTTCCGACAATAATTTCAGCAACCGCGACACCTTCGTCTTCAGCTTTATGGGCTAACATTGGGCCTTTAGTGCAGTCACCCACTGCATAAATATTCGATATATTCGTTTTAAAATTATCCGTTATTAGATAACCCCGTTCATCTTTTTCAAGATTTACAGCATCCAGACCAAGATTATCGGTATTTGGCTTTCGGCCTATGCATACTAATACAACATCAGCATTAATAGCCTTTGAATTTCCACCTGAGCTTGCTTCGGTTTGAACTTCTAAACCATTATTTATTTTATTGACGCTTACAACCTTCCTGCTGAGTTCAAATTTCATTTTTTGCTTTTTAAAAATTCGTAATGATTGTTTTTGGATTTCCGAGTCCATGCCTGGCATAATATGATCGAGATATTCTATCACTGTTACTTCTGACCCCAAACGACGCCAAACAGACCCAAGTTCCAAACCTATAACACCTCCCCCTATAACAACTAATTTATTTGGAACTTTATCTAAATTTAACGCACCAGTCGAAGATACAATATTCTTCTCATCAATTTCTACATTTGATAATTGTGCAACATTAGAACCTGTAGCGATAACAATATTTTTAGTGATGTGAGGTTCGCCATTAATTTCAACTGTATAAGGATCAATTATTTTACCTATTCCATTTTTGTGGATAACGTTATTTTTTTTAAATAAAAATTCTATTCCTGATGTTAACCCGTTAACTGTCTTCTCTTTAGCTGACATCATTTTTTTAAGGTCATAGCTAATATCCCCTATGAGGCCCATATCGATAAAATCATTTTGAGCCGTCTCCAACATTTCGGTTGAATGAAGTAATGCCTTAGATGGAATACATCCTACATTTAAGCACGTTCCGCCAAGCGTTTCGCGACTTTCTACGCATAAAACCTTTAGGCCTAGCTGCCCGCAACGAATGGCGCAATTATAACCTCCAGGCCCGCCACCAATAACTATTACATCATAATTATTTGACATGAAAACTCCGTAGTTAGTTAATTATCATTAATTTAATTAATATCAGCTTGGCTATAAACAATTGTAGCACTAGAGGTCTAGCAATAAACGTTCAGGGTCTTCTAAGCACTCTTTAACTCGCACAAGAAAAGTTACAGCCTCTTTGCCGTCGACTATACGGTGATCATAACTTAATGCTAAATACATCATAGGTCTGATAACAACTTTATCATCTATAACAACTGGGCGCTTCTCTATTTTATGCATGCCTAAGATGCCAACCTGTGGAGGGTTGAGTATTGGTGATGACATCAATGAACCATAGACTCCTCCATTGGAAATAGTAAATGTTCCCCCCATCATATCGTCCATTGAAAGCAATCCATCACGAGCCTTTGCTCCTAAGTCCCCTATACCTTTTTCGATACCTCCAAGAGAAAGACTATCGCAACCTCTTAGTACCGGCACTACAAGTCCCTTTGGGGTTCCAACAGCTACACTAATGTCATAATAGTTTTTATAGATAATATCAGTACCATCTATTTCGGCATTAACAGCTGGAATATCCTTGAGTGCCTGTACACATGCCTTCACGAAAAAACTCATAAAGCCAAGCTTTACACCGTGTTTTGAAACAAAGATTTCTTTATAATTATTTCGGATCCTCATTATGTTACTCATATCTACTTCATTATAGGTAGTGAGCATGGCAGCAGTATTTTGAGCATCCTTCAAACGTCGAGAAATGGTTTGACGCAACCGAGACATCCGCACTCGCTCTTCTCTTGGTTCGGATACTCTTACTCCACTCTTATCAGTACTGCTTTCTTTAAGAACTGGAGAATTTAATTTGGTATTTGCGATGGCAGACAAAGTATCGCCTTTGGTTATCCGGCCATCCTTACCATTACCTTTGATGGAGGAGCTATCAAGATTATTTTCTTTGATAAGTCTCTCTGCGCTTGGCATGGGGGGCTTATCAGTCTTCACAGGTTCAGCTTTATAATCAGAAACTGCGACTTCTTTATTATTATGAAGCTTTTCACCCACGTCAATTGGGTTTAATTCACAAAGAACTTGGCCCACTGATGCAGTTTCGCCTTCAATAACATTAATACAACTAATTATGCCAGCCATGGGAGCTACAATCTCTTGAGAGGCTTTATCAGTTTCGAGTTCTACTATAGTCTCGTCTTTAAATACATTATCACCAATATTTTTATTCCAAGATGCTACAGTAACTTCTGATACTGACTCTCCCAAATTCGGAACTAAAATTTGAGTTGAAGAGGTTTTACTAGAAGCCGGCACCTCCTTTAGTAAGGAAGGGTCAGAATTATTTGAATTTATTCGCGCCACTAAAGTCCCTACAGCGACATTATCACCCTCGCTTGCTAGTATTTCTTCCATAATTCCGTCTGCAGGAGAAACAATTTCCTGAGCAGCCTTATCAGTTTCGAGTTCAAGAATAGGATCATCTTTTTTTATAGTATCACCTACCTTTTTAAACCATTGAGCAATTGTAACCTCAGAAACACTCTCACCAACATTTGGAATAATAATATCAGTCATATATTTAACCTATTTTGCAAAAGCATTGTCAATAATGCTTTGCTGTTCTCTTTTGTGTTTAGCTGCAATACCTGTTGCAGTCGAGGCTGCAGAAGGACGACCTATATAACGTATACGGTCTTGTTTTAAATTTATAGATATTATTGTTTCATCAATCAATGGATTGATGAAAGACCAGGCACCCATATTTTTGGGTTCTTCTTGACACCAAACAAATTCTGCATTGCTAAATCTCTTTAACTCTTTATTCATTACATGCTCAGGGTAAGGGTACAATTGTTCTACTCTAAGTATATAAACGTCATTTCTTTGTAACTTTTCTCTTGCTTCAAATAAATCATAATACACCTTACCAGAACAAATAATGACCCGTTTAATCTTATTATCAGAACAAAGCTTTATATTTGTTACTTCTGGTCTAAACTCTGCATCATCCCACAAAAGCCTATGAAAGTCAGAACCTGTTGCCATTTCTTTGAAAGTAGAGACACATAATTTATGTCGCAGCAGAGACTTAGGACTCATATTTATTAGAGGCTTTCTAAAATTACGTTTTACCTGGCGCCTTAAGACATGGAAATAATTTGCAGGAGTGGTTACATTAGTAACCTGCATATTGTCTTCAGCACACATTTGCAAATAACGTTCGAGTCTAGCGGAACTGTGCTCAGGACCTTGACCCTCATACCCATGCGGTAAAAGCATAACAAGGCCAGACATTCTTAGCCACTTTTGTTCAGCACTTGAAATAAATTGGTCGACCATGACTTGAGCGCCATTAGCAAAATCACCAAATTGCGCTTCCCATATGGTCAAGCTTTTAGGGGATGCGGCTGAAAAACCATATTCAAACCCCAAAACAGCTTCTTCCGATAAATGTGAATTTAATACTTGATAATATTCTTGTTTATCAGAGATATTATTCAAAGGCGTATATTTTTCTTCAGTTATCTGGTCTATTATATGAGACTGTCTTTGAGAAAAAGTACCTCTTTCTGAATCTTGACCAGACAATCGAACAGGATGTCCTTCGGAAATTAAAGTTCCAAAAGCTAGATGTTCAGCGAGTCCCCAATCAATGTTTTTTTCTTCAACAACTTTCTCAAATCTAGCATTGATTATCCGTTTTAAAGTACGGTGGATATTTACGGATCCAGGGACCGAAGTTATTTTTTTTCCAATATCTCTAAGTACATCTAACTTCACTGATGTATCTCCTTGGCGTCTCTCGTCTTTTGCCTCTGGCTGGGATAAACCTTGCCAGACTCCTTGCAACCAGTCTGGAGGTTGAGTTTTAAATGACTTCGCTTTTTCAAATTCAGAGTCTAAGTGCGTGTAAACACTCGCTACATCAACTTGATGTTCTTCTGCAGTTATATCGCCCACTGCGATTAAACGATCAGCATAAATCTCTCTTGTTGTCTTTTTTCCATCAATTGCTTTGTACATTAAAGGTTGGGTAAAAGAAGGATCATCGCCTTCATTGTGCCCGTATCTTCTGTAACAGATAATATCAAGTACAACATCTTTTCCAAATTTCTGGCGATACTCAGTTGCCACTCTTGCAGCAAAAACAACTGCTTCTGGGTCATCTCCGTTAACGTGGAATACTGGAGCCTCAACTATAAATGCCACATCAGAGCAGTATTGACCAGAGCGATACTCACTGGGTGTAGTTGTAAAACCAATTTGGTTATTTACCACAACATGAATCGTACCGCCAGTTCTATAACCCACTAATTGGCTCATCTGGAAGCATTCCATAACAACACCCTGACCTGCAAAAGCGCTATCGCCATGAAGAATGACTGCCATTACTTTTTCCGGGTTATGAGATTGATATGTCCCAGAGGCCATTTGTTGCTTTGCTCGAGCCTTGCCCATAACTACTGGAGAGACAACCTCAAGGTGCGAAGGGTTAGGCGCGAGAGAAAGATGAACATTGTTTCCATCAAATTGGCGATCGTTAGATACCCCCAAGTGATACTTCACATCTCCAGAACCATAGTCATCACCTCCTGATGACACACCTCCCAAGAATTCATGGAAGATAGCAGAGTAAGGCTTTTGCATGACTGAAGCCATCACGTTTAAACGCCCTCTATGCGGCATTCCAAAGTTAATGTCTTCAAGCCCTAACTGCCCACCTCGTTTGATAATTTGCTCTAATGCCGGGAGCAAACTTTCAGCACCATCTAGACCAAAACGTTTTGTACCCGGATATCGTTTATGGATAAGTTGTTCAAACGATTCACCCTCAATAAGTTTATGTAAAATTGCCCTTCTACCCTCTTTAGAAAAACTAATTTCTTTATCGGGGCCTTCAATACGCTCTTGCAGCCAACTCTTTTCGTCTGGGTCGGATATATGCATAAATTGCATTCCAAAAGTCGAACAATAAGTCCGCTTAAGAATTTCTAATATTCTATTAATAGATGCAGTTTGTAGCCCTAGTACTCCATCGATAAAAATCTCTCTGTCCAAATCACTATCAGTAAATCCATATGTTGATGGCTCTAGCTCTGAGTGCACCTCAGGTTTTAGCATATTTAGTGGGTCAAGATTAGCTATTAGATGGCCCCTCATACGGAAAGCTCTGATTAACATTAGAGCACGTAAACTATCTTTAGTTGCTTGCCTAAGATCCTTGATGGAAGCATCAGGCATACGTTTAGAAATCTCTTTTTCTAACGTAACATTCTCACCCCAATCTGAAGTTAAGGCTGAAGTCGTTTCTCCGTTTATATCCTTGGGCCAATTTACAGATTTCCAACTTGGGCCATCTGCATTTAGTTTAGCATTTTTAGAGTCTTCCCCAAGAGAAGAGAAATAATGTTGCCAACTAGGGTCAACACTTTGAGGGTTAGTAAAAAATCTAGCTTGCATTTTTTCAAGATAAGACGCGTTTCCGCCATCGAGAAATAATGTCTCAAGCATTTCTTTATTTTTTTTACTACGACCTTTGTCAGCCATAACATACCGTCTTTCAGAGCAATTAAGCTCCTATCCGTTGAGAACTTCCATCATTGTAACACCGAGCTTTGCAGGCGAGTCAGAAACACGTATCCCTGCTTTCTCCATTGCCATTATTTTATCTTCAGCGCCACCTTTTCCGCCAGAAACTATTGCCCCCGCATGGCCCATTGTTCGACCTGGAGGAGCAGTACGTCCTGCAATAAATCCAACCATAGGTTTTTTAATGCCTTTTTTCGCCATGTGAGAAACGTATTCAGCCGCTTCTTCTTCAGCGGATCCTCCAATTTCACCAATCATTATTATTTGCTTGGTATCCGCATCGTCAAAAAATAACTCTAAACAATCTATGAAGTTTGTCCCATTGATGGGATCTCCGCCAATGCCGATAGCAGTGGTTTGCCCCAAACCAACCTGAGAGGTTTGGTAGACAGCTTCATATGTTAGTGTCCCTGAACGCGATACAACACCGCAAGTTCCTTTTTTAAATATTTTACCCGGCATAATTCCAATTTTACATTCCTCTGGAGTTAGAACACCTGGGCAATTAGGACCTATTAATCTAGAGTTTGAGCCTTGAAGTGCTCTTTTTACAGGTATCATATCAGTAACAGGAACTCCTTCAGTAATTGCAATAATCAATTCCATTTGAGCCTCTATGGCCTCTAAAATTGAGTCTGCCGCAAAGGGAGGTGGAACGTAAATTACTGAGGCTGTGGCACCAGTGGCATACTTAGCCTCAGCAACAGTATCATAGTTTGGCAAACCAATGTGAGTGCTTCCACCTTTACCAGGGGTAACGCCAGCAACCATTTTGGTGTCATAGTATGCAAGAGCTTGCTCCGTGTGGAATGTACCTGTTTTACCGGTCATGCCTTGAGTAATAATTTTTGTGTCTTTATTTATGAGTACTGACATTATATTGCTCCAACCGCTGTTACAATCTTTTGTGCAGCATCATCTAAGTCATCAGCAGCTATAACGTTCAAACCTGAATTATTGATAATATTTTTACCTTCTTCTACATTTGTTCCTTCAAGCCTAACAACTAGTGGAACCTCAAGGCCCACCTCCTTGACAGCATCCACGGTTCCTTGCGCGATAACATCACATTTCATAATTCCGCCAAAGATATTAATCAAAATTCCTTTTACCTTAGAATCTGATGTCAAAATTTTAAAAGCGGCAACAATATTTTCTTTGGTAGCTCCCCCACCCACATCTAAGAAATTTGCAGGCTCAGCGCCATATAGTTTTATAATATCCATAGTTGACATTGCCAGTCCTGCGCCATTCACCATACACCCAATATTTCCGTCAAGTGCTACATATGATAAATCAAATTTCTTCGCCTCAGTTTCTTTCGAGTCCTCTTCCGTGATATCCCTCAATTCTTGAATATCTTTATGCCTAAAAAGAGCATTTTCATCAAAACTTATCTTCGCGTCTAAACAATGTAATCTTTGGTCCTCAGTAACAATTAATGGATTAATCTCTAGCATACTCATGTCTTTGGATATAAAGCCTTCATATAAGGTACGACCAAGTGCATTTGCTTGTTTACCTAAATCCCCATTTAACTCTAATGCTTTGGCAAGCTTTCGGCCGTGATGAGGCATAAATCCTGTAGCGGGATCAATATCAAAATTGATGACCTTCTCAGGAGTATCATGAGCAACTGCCTCTATGTCCATACCCCCTTCAGTTGAAACGATAAACGATACACGCGAAGTTTCCCTATTTATAATGATAGAAAGGTAGAGTTCTCGGTCAATGTCCGAACCATCCTCAATGTAAAGCCTATTAACTTGCTTTCCATCCTCGCCCGTTTGAGCAGTCACAAGATGCGATCCAAGCATTTGATACGCATTTTCTACAACCTCGTCTACAGACCAAGCTAATCTGACGCCGCCCTTTTCACCAGCAGAATTTTCTATAAAAGTACCCTTGCCTCGTCCACCCGCATGAATTTGAGATTTAACCACCCATAGGGGGCCCCCTAATTCTTTAGCGGCTGCTTCAGCTTCAGAAGCATCAAATATTGCTATACCTTTAGATACCGGTGCACCTATTTGTTTAAGTACAGATTTACCTTGATATTCATGGATATTCATGGATCTTCTCTCAACTTTTATTTCAAATGATCAGAACTAAATTTAACCTTAACTTGATAGTGTCTATAAGGGTGCTATTTCTCACTAGCAACAGCCGAAAACGTATTTTAATTAAAAAAATTAAATCTAGTAGCGCTCATCTATAAACAAATGCTGGTTTTAAGAGACACAAGCTAAACTAATTAAAAAAACGCTGAGCTTTATAAAATTAATTGCTGTCAACTGAACAATACAAAAAAATTAATTTTCTGAAAAGCAGACTAATCTCGAAGGCTAGGCTCCATCTCTTGGCACTCAGAAATTATATTCTCGACAGCTGCCACAGAGTTCATAAACATCTCTCGCTCATCACTCTTCAAACGCAAGTTCATTACTTTTTCAACACCTCTAGAACCAATCATAGCAGGAGCCCCTACATAGAGACCTCTTACGCCAGCAATTTGTCCAGAAAGTCTGACTGCACACGGCAAAATACGTTTTTTATCACGTAAATAACTGGTAGCCATTTCGATAGCAGACTCTGCGGGAGCATAAAATGCAGAACCATTTCCTAACAAAGCTACAATTTCACCGCCTCCCTTTCGCGTTCTTTCTACAATTGCATCAATACGCTCTTGGGTTGTCCATTTCATTTTAATGAGATCTGGTAGCGGAACACCATTAACTGTTGAATAACGCGTCAACGGAACCATTGTATCGCCATGTCCTCCTAGGACAGAGGCATGTACATCCTCAACTGAACAATTGAATTCATCCGCTAGAAAATAGCGGAAACGGGCTGAGTCTAAAACCCCCGCCATACCAACAACTTTGCGCGGTGGAAGACCAGAAAACTTCTGTAATGCCCATACCATAGCATCAAGAGGATTGGTAATACAAATAACAAAAGCTTTTGGGGCATATTGCTTTATGCCTTCTGCAACCTGTTTTATTACGCCCAAGTTCTTACCAACTAGGTCTTTACGATCCATCCCAGGTTTACGAGGGAAACCGGCAGTTATTATGCAAACATCAGCACCCGCTATATCTGCATAATTATTAGTACCTTTGAGCTGTGAGTCTTTTCCGAATACTGGAGCTGCTTCAGATAAATCCAACGCTTTACCCTTAGCTGTACCCTCGAAAATATCAAAAAGAACAACATCACCAAGCTCTTCGCGCGCAGCTATATGCGCAAGTGTTCCGCCGATCATACCGGCTCCTATAAGGGCGATTTTAGCTCGTGCCATGAATATTCCTCTCATCTATGGTTGATGGTGCTTTAACGGGTAACTAAGCGAGTCGCAATAAAATATAATCAATAGATAAAGTTTATTTTAATTAGCCTTGACCCTCAGTAAGCACTCTTCTTTGACTCAGGTATTCTGCACTTCTCATCTCCATTAATCTGCTTGATGTCCTTTCAAATTCAAAAGCTCCGTCACCTTTATTATAGAGATCATGCGGCTCTACCTCGGCGCTAATTATTAATTTTGTTTTTGTTTCATAAAGAGTGTCTATTAATGTTACAAAACGTTTGGCTTCATTGCGATTGTGCGCACCAAGCTTAGGTACATTTTCTAAAATTAATGTTTGAAAAGCATGGGATAGTTTAAGGTAATCCGCAGCCCCTAATGCACGGGCACACAGATAATTAAAAGTTGTTCTCGCTGTTCCTGCGGCAGTTTGACTGATTACTAAATTTCGTCCCTGAATCCTTAAAATTGTTTCGTGCCCCCTAGCTGCTCCCGTTAATCGTTGCCAAGCCTCATCAATAGCTGCCTCTGACTTTGAACCCAAAGGAGAGTAATATACGGGTGCAGCCTGTAATTGCCTTAATCGATGATCTGTATCTCCTCCAAATTCATAAATTTTTAAATGAGCATGCATCATTGGAATAAAAGGTAAAAAAAGAGACCGGTTTAATCCATTTTTATAAAGTTCCTCGGGGGCTCTATTTGATGTAGCCACAACAACAATATCCTTTCTCCAGAGAACCTCAAAAAGTCGTGACAATATCATAGCATCAGTAATATCCGTGACATGAAATTCATCAAAACACAATAATTTGGACTCCCGTGCTATTTCTTCGGCTACAGGCTTAATAGGATCACCTTTACCAAATTTACGCCAATGGTTTATACGAGAATGCACAAGAAGCATAAAAGAATGAAAGTGTACTCTTTTTTTTTCTCTTACCACTGCCATATCAAAAAACCAGTCCATTAACATAGACTTTCCCCTACCAACTCCTCCCCAAAGATATAGACCTTTCATAAATGTAGGGCGTAGTCGAAAATTTCTGAACTCAATTGAACGACTAGATAATAGTAGCAACAATTCATCGAGTTGTTTTGCCGCGTCTAATTGGGATTGGTCAGAAGCTAGCTCTCCAGCAGCGATCCGAGATTTAAGTTCAGAAACTACACTCATAGCAAATCAAGTAAAAGGAGAATTGCTAAAAATGGTAATCCAAAGCTAATAATTATTAAAATCAGCAAAAGTGGTTTATTTTTTATCGGTGCAGCACGCATAAATCTACCTAACGCGGCTCTTGATAAGGTCAAGAGGTAGTTAATAAGTAATTTCCTTAAGCTTTCGTTCATTTTCAGTACATAAAGTGTAATTTACAGAAACAAATCACCAAAACCGTTTTCTTTTGCGTTTAAAGATATCGAGGAGACCAAAATGGAAAAAATTAGTCAGTCAGTGACAGATACCCTACCAAGTAATCTTCAATGGCTTGCAGGGCCATTGATAGCAATAGGGGTGATAATCATAGGATACTTCGTATCAAAGATTGCACAAGGCATAGTTTCAAGTGCTATAAATCGAACTGGAATTGGTCGAAAAGTAAAGACAACAGGAGGAAATATTGGAAAATCTTTATCAAAGGCAGTTTTTTGGGTTCTTTGGTTAATATTTATTCTTACTGGCCTTGGTGAATTTCCACTACTCTCTAATCAGCTAAGTTTTTTAAATGGCATGATGGATAATATTTTAAATTACTTACCGCAACTTGCTGTTGGCGCTTTTGTGCTCACGGTAGGGATTTTTTTATCACGAGTTGTAAAAGAAGCACTTACATCAACTTTAGAGGCAGCTCAAATAGACAATCTTGTAACACGTTTCGGGTTAACTGGTGATGGAGAGAAATCTACATCCCTTGCAAAAAGTTCAGGATTGATAATTGCTGCAATTGTAATCATTACAGCGGCTGCAACTGCAATTGGAATCTGGGATATACCTGGAGTTTCAGACCCTGTAGGAAATCTGTTAAATGCAATTTTAGGATACATACCAAGAATTATTGGGGCGGCAATAATTCTATGCATATTTGTTTTTATTGGAAAATTTGTTTCTAATCTGGCCAAAAGTACATTGCCTGCCTTAGGGATTGATAATTCATTATCATCTTTTGCAAGCTTAGATGGTAAAGGAACAAATTTTATACCCTCCAACGTGATAGCTAATATTGGTTTTATAGGAGTAGCATTAACAGGGCTTACAGCAGCTATGAAAGCTCTTGGAATTAATGAGCTAACGAACGTGTTTAACACTTTACTTGAAATTGGTGGAAGGGTTGTACTTGGAGCTGTAATTATAGGCGCGGGTCTGTTTATAACTAATTTTATAGCAAAAATAGTCACACAAACATCTGGTGATCTAGCAGGGAAAATAATTAAATATGCAACTATGGTAATAGTCATATTTATGGGCTTAGAAACCATGCAGCTTGGTGAAGGAATAGTCGATACTGCGTTTCGTTATTCTGCAATGGCTGCCGCAGTCGCAGCTGGAGCAGGAGGGGCAATTGCTTTTGGTCTTGGCGGTCGTGAATGGGCGGCAAAAAAACTTGAGCTATGGATGCCAAATGATAAAAACGCACGAAAAAGATAATTGCTTAGTAAATTCCACTATCACTAATATTTTGCAGAATAGTTTTATCATTTAGAGCTTCGCTCGGCAATGAAACCAGTTTAGTTATGTAACTATAAAACATATCATAAACATTACGGAATGCTATACTTCGCAAATCCTGGTCAGTTACAGCAACCGGGTCAGCAGCAGGCCAATGTATTTTTATACTTTTCCCGGGAAAAATTGGACATGACTCTGCTGCGGCGTTATCGCAAACAGTTATTACAATGTCCATTTTGGGTCCTACTTTAAATTCGCTCCATGATTTTGAATAGTAGTGGTCAATGGAATGACCTCTGTTTAATAATTCTGTTAACGCATCAGGGTGTGGCTTTACAGATGGGCTACTGCCTGCCGACCATGCGGAAAATTTACCATTTCCGATGTCATTTAAAATAGCCTCAGATATAATTGAGCGAGCAGAGTTCCCAGTACATAGAAACAAAACATTTAACGGATAGACTTTTAACATTTTATAACTTTCATAACTTGTACAAAACTTTAGATCGCAGATTAATACCAAAAACTAATTATTTTTTAAACTTAGATTTTTATTTTTATTTTTCGTTAATAAGCATTATAGGAACATAGATGCATATAGTAGAAGAACTTATATCAGAACGTGCCCCAAAGCTGGTGGGTAGGCCTGCTTTATTTAAACTTTTAAGGCCAATGCTTTATAGAATGTTAGCTTATGATGCTGCAGTATTCCTCACAGATGCGATCAAAAATAAAACTGGTCATCATGCATTTAAATTAATGGCCAAACATATAAACCCCAGAATATCTGTACAAAATCTCGACCGCCTACCGAAAACAGGGAAATGTATTTTAATTAGTAATCACCCCACTGGACTTGCAGATGGCATAGCTGTTTACCAATCCATTAAAGAACGAAGGCCTGATCATATTTTTCTTGCAAACTCTGATGCCTTACGCGTTATGCCATTGGCTACAGACCTATTTATTCCTGTTGAATGGAAAAAAGAAAAGAGAAGTACGAAAAAAACTCGTCGAACCCTTTTTTTATTAAAACAAGCTTTAAAAGAAAACAAATGTATCATAATTTTTCCCAGTGGAAGGCTCGCAAAATTCACTTGCAGAGGACTTATAGATAGAAAGTGGGAAAGCTCGGCAGCAATGCTAGCAAGAAAATATCAAACGCAAGTTGTTCCTTTAAAAATAGAGGCAAGAAATAGTTTTTTATATTATCTATTTGCCTGGATAAGTCGTGAGCTACGGGATATAACTCTTTTTAACGAACTTTTAAACAAAAAGGGTAAGACATTTAAGCTAACTTTTGGTGAACCAATAACCTCTGAAAATTTATCAAAAAATGCGGTGGAGGCGACCCAAAAAATAAGAGGTGCAGTTGAAAGCCTGTAGACTGGATCTCGCTAGCTTAAGCTCTTGCAACCATCATTTTCTTAACTTCTGCAATTGCTTTTGCTGGATTTAAGCCTTTTGGACAAACATTTGCACAATTCATAATTGTATGACAGCGGTATAGCTTAAAAGGGTCGTCAAGTTTTTCTAAACGCTCATCTTGAGCATCGTCACGACTATCGACTAACCAGCGATGGGCCTGCAATAGGGCCGCAGGACCTAAATATCTATCTCCATTCCACCAATATGACGGACAAGATGTTGAACAAGACGCACATAAGATACATTCATAATAACCGTCTAATTTATCTCTATCTTCTATTGTTTGGGTCAGCTCTTCAGTAGGAAGAGGTGTAGAAGTATGGAGCCAAGGCTCAATCGAAGCATATTGTTTATAGAAATTTGATAAATCAGGAACTAGGTCACGTACAACCGGCATATGAGGCAAAGGTGAGATTGATATACTCTTGCCTGATACATCTTCAATGGCTTTTGTACATGCAAGTGTATTCCGGCCACCTATATTCATAGCACAGGAACCACAAACACCCTCTCTGCATGATCGGCGAAAAGCTAGAGTTGGATCTATTTCGTTTTTTATTTTAAAAAGTGCGTCTAGCACCATGGGGCCGCATTCGTCTAAATCAATATGATAAGTGTCCCAATAAGGATTGCTGCCATCTTCAGGGTCATAACGGTAGATCTTAAAAGTTTTGATGTTTTTTCCACTAGCCTGAACTGGCCAGTCTTTGCCCTTAGCAATCTTTGAGTTCTTAGGAAGCGTGAGCTGTACCATTAAAAATATTCCTTATTTTAAACAAGTATAATAGCAAGGTGCAAAGTATGCGACGGTTTTTTTTTGTTTTTTTGTCGCGGTCAAGGTCAACATATTATTAATTTTTACAACACTCTCAATAAAAAACTATTTATTAGTTTTTCTATCTAAAAACTGCGGTGATCTTTTATCTAAAAAAGATTGAACACCCTCAGCACAGTCTGCGCTTGCAAAAGCTTTACTTAACATCTCACTTTCCATCATGTGTAAATCAAAAGGTCCTTTGCCAAGCATAGACTCTCTCAACAATTTCTTATTATTGGAAACGCTGGTTGGGGAACAATTGATCGCTATATCTCGAGCTAATTCAAGTGACCTTTTGAGTACATCCTCTGGTTCACATATCTCGGCTATCAAGCCGCCATCATAAAGCTCCTCAGCCATCATAATGTTACCCTTTAAAATCCATTCATTTGCTTTAGAAAAGCCAACAAGTTTAGGAAGGAAAAAACTTGCTGCACCATCAAAGACTATTCCTCTTCTGGCGAATGGAAAGGCAAATTTTGATTTTTTTGAAGCAATTCTTATGTCCATAGCTAAGGTCATTGTTGCACCTATACCAACAGCTGCACCGTTGATTGCGGCAATAATGGGTGTATCACAATCGAATATTGCCAAGTTTAAAATGCCCCCAGCATCACGGTTTATACCATTTATTGCTTCTGCACCCATTCCACTATCAAGGTTAGCACCTCCAAATCCTTCGCTGATATCAGCGCCAGCACAAAAAGCCCTTCCAGCTCCTGTGACAACAATAGCCCTCACAGAAGTGTCCTTATCAGCAGAAACGATTGCCTCTAAAAGTGCTGAGTGGAGCTCCATGTTGTAGGAATTCATAGTTTCTGGTTTATTCATTGTAACCAGGACAACCGAAGGTGTCTGCTCATCCCTTACTGAAAGTACAAGTGACATTGATTAGGCCTTTTCGTTGTTTTATGATCAACTCGATTAAATCATAGCTAGCAGAAGTATTAAACTAGATATATTTTAGTATACTCTTTTCTTTGGTTTGATGTAATCTATACCATCCGTCATAGTGTGCTGATGAACAGGGCGATAGTTAATTTTGACCTTATTCTTATCAGCATCGTACCATGCCAGGGTATGCTTCATCCACTTCTTATCATCGCGATCTACATAATCCTCATGTGCATGAGCACCACGCGACTCTTTTCTATTATTTGCTGAAGCCATAGTCACCATCGCTTGGCAAATCAAATTATCTAACTCAAGAGCTTCCATAAGATCTGTATTCCAAATCATTGTTTTATCATACACTACAATGTCTTTAATGGAATCAGCTATATCTGTTATTTTATCAACTCCCTCTTGCATACTTTCTTCAGTACGAAAAACAGCACAGTGTTCCTGCATCGCTTTTTGAAGGCTCAATCGAATTTCAGAAGTTTTCTTTGATCCACTAGCTGCTTTGAAATTTTCTAGTCTTTCAAGAGAGGACTGTCCCGCGTCTTTTGAAAGAGGTTTTTGTTCAGCATTAGCCTTAATTGTTTCTCCGCAACGCATACCGGCAGCCCGGCCAAACACAACCAGATCAATCAAACTGTTGGATCCCAATCGGTTTGCTCCGTGAACAGATACACATGCTGCTTCTCCAACAGCCATTAACCCTGGGACAATAGCATCAGGATCTTTTCCTTTTTTGGTTAACACCTCGCCGTGATAGTTAGTTTGTATGCCACCCATGTTATAATGGCACGTGGGAAGGACAGGTATAGGCTCCCGAGTTACATCGACGCCAGAGAAAATCTTGGCCGTCTCAGAAATTCCAGGCAATCGGGCAGCTAATACTTTGGGGTCAAGATGGTCAAGGTGCAAAAAGATATGATCCTTGTCTTTACCCACACCTCGGCCTTCGCGGATTTCCATTACCATAGCACGGCTCACCATATCACGCGGAGCCAGGTCTTTCACGCTAGGAGCATATCGCTCCATAAAACGCTCTCCTTCGGAATTTGTTAAATACCCGCCCTCTCCACGGGCGCCTTCCGTTATAAGACATCCTGCTCCATAAATTCCTGTAGGATGAAATTGAATGAACTCCATGTCTTGAAGGGGCAAACCTGCTCTCAAAACCATAGCATTGCCATCACCCGTGCATGTGTGAGCTGATGTAGCACTAAAAAATACTCTTCCGTAGCCACCTGTTGCTAGAATAACTTTTTGTGCTCTAAAGCGATGCAGTGTTCCGTCATCTAACTTCCAAGCGGTGATGCCTCTGCAGACACCATCTTCCATAATTAAGTCTAACGCAAAATACTCTATAAAAAATTCAGCTTCATTACGCAACGACTGTCCATATAAAGTGTGCAACATTGCATGACCGGTACGGTCTGCGGCAGCACAGGTTCTTTGGACTGGTGGTCCTTCTCCAAATTCTGTTGTATGGCCTCCGAAAGGTCGCTGATAAATCTTACCATCTTCATTTCGCGAAAACGGCATTCCCCAGTGCTCCAGTTCGTAAACAGCTTTTGGGGCTTCACGACACAGATATTCAATGCTGTCTTGATCTCCAAGCCAATCAGAACCCTTGACTGTATCATACATATGCCAGCGCCAGTCATCCGGACCCATGTTTCCTA
>JABGVR010000249.1 GCA_018645985.1 Hellea sp.
AGCAAATAATTTCCCGGCTGTAGCTGCTTCTTGTGGATTAGGAGCACTTGCATTCTCGCCTGCTAACGTTGGTGCTGTACTAGGTGCGCCTGCATGTTTTATTGATGCCGCAGGGAATACTGCTCCAGGTTCAGCAGTGTACCAAGGATTTGCAGCTCAAGTAGCTGCTAGTGTTGCACAAATTCCTCAAGGAATCATGAACGATCCGAATGGTAACCCGCTGGGCGCATTTTTTGGACTTCAGTTCCAACCGCAGCTGTTAGCATATCCTAACGCTGTTGAGGACGGTATTACTGATAATAATAAACTTACTTACACAGGACAGTTTAATTATGAGGTTAATGATACTATCAATGTTTACGGTAGATACGCTACTGGCTTTAAATCAGCATCATGGAACTTAACGCGTGACTCACGTCCGTTCCAAGCCGATGCATTAGCTCTTGCAGCTGCTGGATTACTTCCAAACAACTACGTGCCATCGACGGGGCGTAATTTTGGTACTCGTTATTCAGAGCCAGAGACATCTGAGGTTGTTGAAATTGGTTTTAAAGCTAAAGGTGATTGGGGAACATTCAACTTTGCTGCCTTTGATCAAACAATTGAAAATTTTCAGTCAACAATCTTCCAAGGCACCGGTTTCGTCTTAGCTAACGCGGGTACACAATCTACCAAAGGTATTGAGTGGGATTCAACATTTAAGTTAATGGATCCATTGCATATTACTTTTGCAGGCGTACTGCAAGATCCTGTCTATGACAGTTTCCCAACTGCTCCAGGGCCAGCTGGTACCGTTATTGACCTTTCTGGTCAAAGACCAGCGGGTATTAATGAGCTAGCGCTATCAACTTCAGCGACATACACTCATGACTTCTCAGATGCGATTTCAGGTTTTGTAAGAGCTGATTATCAATATGAGAGTGACGTTCAAATCGTTGATAATATTGCGGGACTTACGCGATCAACTAACATCATTAATGCATCTGCGGGTGTTGGTTTTGATAGCGGCGTCTCATTTATGATATGGGCTAGAAACTTAAACAATGATCAGTCATACACATCTGCGTTCCCTGGTGTTGTTCAAGGTTCAACTATTAACGCATACCCAAGTCAGCCAAGAACATATGGTGCTTCGGTTCGTTACAAGTTCTAAGAATATTAAATTTCGAATATTGAGCCGCCTCTAGGGGCGGCTTTTTTTTTGATCCTCATTATGACACATAAGTTTAATTGGAATTAGCTGTCAGTATGTTTATCTGGTCTTATATAAAATCGCCGTTATTAAAGCTAAAGATATGAGCATTAATGGCGTATCTAAATTTAAATCTGGTTCTGCCATAAATAATGAAGGTACAGGCAAAACAGACCCTTCGTAATTAACAAATATAGCTGCAAACGTATTGTTGGCTGCATGAAAGCCAATTGCAGACTCGAGTCCATTATCCATCCAAACTAACAAGCAAGCAAAGAAACCGAATAAGAAATATCCGCTCATTGTTAGTAATAATACTCCATCTTCTGCTCCTTTTAAGGCCTCTGGGTTGGAGAGATGCATCGAAGCAAAAAGAGCGCTAGAGAATATGAAAGCTATCCATTTGTTTTTTAATAAGTGCGTGAACCACTGGTTCAAATAACCTCGAAATACTATTTCTTCAGTTCCAGATTGTAGAGGAATAAGAGCAAGAGATAATAGTAAATAAAGTAAAGTATTTGAAGCCTGAAAGTTAGTTTTTATAACACTTAATCCGGTGAGATGGCCTATTAAGGAGACAACTCCAAGTACAAGCCAGGTAAGAATAAAGGCCTTGATACCCCTGTTCCACCGGATAGCAGGGCTAGCTGTATGCAGGCTTAGTATGGTTCTCTGGTGTATATATTTTTGTCCAAGGTAAAGTGCGATTAGAGAAGCAGGAAAAACTAATAGAAATAGGATATAAACAGTAGGGCTTACGCCTATGGCTTTTATTAATGTCGTATTAGCCTGGGCATCATTCATTAGCGGAAATAAATTTATTAACCCATAGAAAGAGGCTGTAACACCAATTGCAGTCAGGAGACCTGATAGTTTCATATAAGAGTTTTTAAAGTTTCGGTTTATTGACCAGCTTACTAGGCCAAGCAATGTGCCAAAAAAGAAGATGAGACCAAAATAACTAATCTTCTTAATATCAAGCTGCTGCATCATGTTCTCAGTTGCTTTATCGATCTGAACTCCAAGGTTTGGATCAGCTGCCTTAGCGAGTTCTGGGATAGGGCCTGTTATGACTATTTGTGCTAGGAGCCAACCTAAAACCGTAAACCAAAATACGAGTATCCAGCTCCACCAAACTGAAACACCATCGTTAGTGAGTTTGAAATAGTTCATATTTTTGGAAACCATAATCATGGGCCTTATTTTATATAATGTTATTATAGTGAAATATATTAAAACTAATTTTCTAATTTTATTTCATTATTTATATATTTATTTAATTTTTATGGTCTAGCAAAACCAATTGTAGTTATTTATTTATTAATTTGCTATAGCCATAATTTAATTGAAAACTAATTCTAAATTAACTGTCTATCAAATAGGAAAGACTATGACAAAATGGACACCTTCAAGTTGGCGATCATTGCCATCAAAGCATATACCAGACGACTACCCAGACATTAAAAAATTGGTAGAAGTTGAAACTGCCTTGAAGGGTCACCCTCCTTTAGTGTTTGCTGGAGAGGCAAGACGTTTAAAAGCGAGGTTGGCTGATGTTGCTAATGGAAAAGCATTTCTTCTTCAGGGAGGAGACTGTGCTGAGAGCTTCAAAGAGTTTCATCCTGATAATTTAAGAGATATGTTTCGCGTCATGATGCAAATGGCTGTTGTGTTAACTTATGGGGCAGGGAAGCCAGTTGTAAAAGTAGGGCGCATTGCGGGTCAGTTTGGAAAACCTAGAAGTTCCCCAATTGAGGAGCGAAATGGAATTACACTGCCAAGTTACCGTGGTGATAACATTAATGGAATGGAATTCGATGAGAAATCCCGAATTCCGAATCCAAAAAGATTACTGAAAGCTTATGGTCAATCAGCTGCTACTTTGAACTTGTTAAGAGCTTTTTCAACGGGCGGATATGCGAATTTAAGAAATATCCATAAATGGACTTTGGGTTTTGCCAGCCAGTCGGAACAAACCAATCGTTACAAAGTTTTATGTGAAAAGATATCAGAGGCAATGGACTTTATGGAAGCGTGTGGTGTCACCCCAGAAAGCACACCTCAAATGTCTGCCACTGATTATTATACAAGCCATGAGGGCCTCTTACTGGGATATGAGGAAGCTATGACCAGAATTGATAGCACTACAGGGCGTTGGTATGATACATCTGCACATATGTTATGGATAGGGAATAGAACCCGCCAGCTTGATCACGCTCATGTAGAATTTATGCGGGGTATTGAAAACCCTGTTGCCATTAAAATCGGTGAGGGATTAGAGTCGGATGAACTAATAAAACTTATTGATAGATTGAATCCAGAAAATGAGGCTGGTAAAATTACTTTAATAGCTCGTTATGGGCATACTAAAGTTAAAAAGTACCTTCCAGAATTAGCGCGAGTAGTAAAAAAATCTGGCAGGCATGTTGTTTGGTCATGTGACCCTATGCATGGTAATACAATAAAAACTACTACTGGATATAAAACCAGACCTGTCGATAATATTTTATCAGAGGTGAAAAGCTTTATGCAGGTACTGCACAGTGAGAACTGTTGGCCTGGCGGTGTTCATTTTGAAATGACTGGACAGAATGTAACGGAATGTCTTGGAGGTTCTGCGCGCGTAGTAAGGGAAGAAGATTTGTCATCCCGTTATCATACACATTGCGATCCTAGGTTAAATGCAGATCAAGCTTTAGAATTAGCTTTTTTAATAGCAGAAGAATTAGGAAATTATAAAAAAGAAACTCTAAGAAAGCTGGCTGTTTAAATTACTATTTTAAACAAAAAAAAACCGCTGTGAATATCGCAGCGGTTTTTTAGTTTAATAAAAGAAAATTTAATATTAAAGATCTTTTAAATTAGCAGATGCCTTAAATGTAGCAGATGTTTTAGCTTTGCTCATCATCATTGCGCCTGTAGCAGGATTTCTCATTTCACGCGATGCACGATGCTTCGCAATGAATTGTCCAAACCCAGGAAGTGCAACAGAAGATTTGTCGCCCTTTTTTAGCTCATTAGTTACGATTTCTGTAAATGCGTTAACAAATTCTCCAGCTTGAGCCTGAGTTGTATCGCAATGAGCTGCTAGTGCGGCTACGAGTTCTTTCTTGTTCATCATGGTCTCCCTTATTGATGCCGACTCGGTCAACAGTGACTGAATCATTAACCACCATCCTAATTATTTTAGTTAATGCAAGGTTAATAACATCGGTTTTATTGGGATTTTAGGTGTATTTTCTTCTTTTTATTGGATAATACGTGCTTTATTTCGAAATATAGTTCATTTTTTTTTAAAATAAAATTAGTTGTCATTTTAGTACTTGTATTTTGTCCGCTTAAGAGCGTTAAAGGGTTACATGAATCAAGATCTTAAAATGGCAATTATTGGGGCTGGAGTATTTGGCAGCTATTATGCTGAGAAGTGTTTTTTAAACCCTAATGCTGTTTTGGTGGGCTTGTATGATCAGAACTTACCAAAGGCTGAATTTTTAGCAAAAAAGTATAACGCTAGAGCGTACTCTAATCTTGATGAGATGCTATCGGATGTTAATGCAGTTATAATTGCTTCGCCTGCAACAAGTCATGGAGATTTAGCTATAAAATGTCTGAATCTCAATAAGCATTGTTTAATAGAAAAACCAATTGCATCAAATTTAGCTCAAGCAAAAGAAATTTTATCTTTGTCTGATATGAAACCAATTGTTGTTCAAATAGGCCATCAGGAGAGAGTTATTTTAAAGATAATAGGAATAGATAATTTACCTGAAAAGCCTCGACGAATTATTTCTCAACGTTTAACGGCGCCTTCAGAAAGAGGTAGGGATGTATCTGTTTCTTTAGATCTGATGATACACGATTTAGATTTAATACTAATGTTAATGCAAGAAGAGCCAGAGTATATAATTCGTAGAAAAAATATAGGAATTCGTGATTTTTTTCATCACTCATCAGCAGAACTTAAATTTAAAAATGCGGTTGCTACATTAACAGCTGACAGAACATCCAATGTTAACAAGAGAATCATGGAGTTGGTTTATCCAAGTGGTTTTATTAAAATTGATTTCCATAATAAAAAAATAATCCATAATACACCCTTTAAATTAAATGAAAATTTTTCTGAAAATGAAGATGTGAAGGATAGTTTAAAAACTGCTACAAATTCATTCATAGAATCTATTTTATTAGGCAATAAAGTTACTGTTTCATCAAAAGATGGTTATAATGCCCTAAAATTAGCTTTAAAAATTGATGAGGATTTAGTGTGAGCATTAGAAAATTAATTAAGTACGCTCTATTGTTAAGTGTTATTATGATTTTAAGTTTTGTGGCTTTTAATTGGAAAAACATACTGCGCTTGCAAACTGTTAGTACATTGTTTGATGCCGATAAAATTGTCTACAACTTTTCAAATATGAAAGAAGCTTTTTTGTATAATCAGCTTGAATCCTCACCTTCAACTTACGCATTCGATGAGAAAATAGAGCCTCTTCCCAATAATATTATAATTAACGGAGAGAAATTTAATTTAGAAAATATTTTAGCTGAATTGGACACTACCGCTTTAGTTATTATCAAGGATGGAAATTTAATTCATGAGAGTTATTACAGGGGAACAAAAAAAAATGACCTCCGTATTAGTTGGTCTGTAGCCAAATCATTTATGTCTGGTTTATACGGCAAAGCATTAGAGAGCGGAAATATAGGCTCTATTGATGACAAAGTTGTTAAATATGTTCCTAGTTTGGTGGGGTCTGCTTATGAGGAGGCCACAATTAGAAATGTTCTAAATATGGCAAGCGGTATTACATTTAACGAGGATTATATGGACCCAAAGTCTGACATTAATGATATGGGTCGCTTACTTGGTTTGGGTGGATCAATGGATCATTACGCTGTTAATCTAAAGTCTAAGGATATTGAGCCTGGCGAACGGTGGAAATATGTATCGATAGATACGCATATTGCCGCAATGGTTCTTAGGGAAGCTACAGGGAAGAATTTGCATGACCTATTTAATGAAACTTATTCAAATTTTTTGGGTTTTGATGTCGCGCCTTATTATCTAACTGATGGAAAAAACGTAGCTTTTGCATTAGGTGGTTTAAATTTGACCACACGTGATTACGCAAAATTTGGTCAATTATTTTTACAAAATGGTATATTTAATAATATGCAGATAATACCTTCCTCTTGGGTTTCACGGTCTACTAATCACAGTGCTCCAACAATAGGTGATCGGGGTGTCGGCTATGGATACCAATGGTGGATACCAATGCCACAAGAGGGTTCGAATAAAGGTGATTTTACAGCTTCAGGTGTCTATGGTCAGTACGTATATGTTAATCCTTCGAAAGGTATTGTTATAGCAAAAAATGCTGCTGATAGAGAGTTTACGCAAAAGCAGTATGGTTATAACCATTCAATGAATGTCAATATTGATATTTTCCGAAGTTTAGCTGACTATTACAGTGCTGCTGAAGAATAAAATTTATACTAAATATGTTTTTTAGATTAAAGAAAAGTCTAATAATAATTCTCATGATGTATTTTTTAGTTTATGTATAAAACCATGACAGAAATTTTAAAAATTGCCTCTGCCCAATTAAATCCTCATGTTGGTTTTTTGAAATCCAATATTGAAAAAGCGCATGCAGCATATGAGAGAGCAAAGTCTGACAAAGTAGATATTTTAGTTTTTTCTGAGCAATTCATTATTGGTTACCCTGCAGAAGACTTAGTCTTAAAACCATCTGCATTAAGGGATTGCAAAGTGTATGCGGAGGAATTTGCTAAGATTACTCTTAATGGTCCAGCTGTGGTTTTTAATCTGCCATGGGTAGAAAATAATAAAATTTATAATTCAGTGCTTTTTATGAGGGATGGTATCATTTCAGATATTCGTCACAAGCACCACTTACCAAATTATGGTGTATTTGATGAATTCCGAATATTTGAAGCAGGAGAACTTCCAGAACCAATTATATTCAAAGGTGTGAAGATAGGTTTGCCAATTTGTGAGGATTTATGGCGCCCTGGTGTTGCGAGCTATTTGTCTAAAAAAGGTGCTGAGATATTGATTTCGCCTAATGGGTCTCCTTGGCGAAGATCAGCTATGTCAGAGAGGGCTGCAGTATTAGGAAGAAATATCCATAATGAAGGCTTACCCTTAGTTTATGTCAATCAAATAGGTGGACAAGATGAACTTGTTTTTGATGGGTCTAGTTTTTCTTTATCACATGATGGAAAAATAGTTCAGGCTTTAAAGAGTTTTGTAGAAGATTATGACGTTGCGACTTGGGTTAAGGAGTCAGGTATATGGATTTGCACGAAAGCAAGATTAGAAAAACAATTATCTAAGCATGAGTCTGATTGGCGGGCCATAACTCTTGGTTTAGCTGATTATGTAAACAAAAATAACTTTAAAAGCGTAATAATTGGTCTTTCTGGGGGTTTAGACAGTGCTGCAGTTGCTGCTATCGCAGTTGATGCACTTGGACCAGATAGAGTATGGTGTGTTATGATGCCGTCTATCTACACTTCTGATGATAGTTTAGGCGATGCTCAGCTATGCATCTCTAGTTTGGGTTGTCGTTATGATGTTGTATCTA
>JABGVR010000250.1 GCA_018645985.1 Hellea sp.
ATTTCCTCTTGTGAAGAAGGATATCTAGAGCCAGCACCAACATCGGTGATTTCAAGTGCTAACTACTATACTACACCTGATCAGGTAGAGTCAGCCGTAATTAATATTTATGATGGCATCCAAGGTGTATGGGACTTTAACATGGACGAAAATCGTGCTCTACAGTTAGAGTTCTACTTGACAGAAATGCGAAGTGATAATACGCGCACAAAGTCAAGCGAGGGAGAAGCAGCACAGTTTGAGAGTTATTCTGTTGAAGCGACAAACGGAATTGTAGCTAACTATTATCAGAGTTACTACAATGTAGTTTATCGAGTAAACGTAGTGCTTGAAAACCTAGATGCTGCTGGCAGCATGGCTGCAAAATATGAGGCAGAAGCAAAGTTTTTGCGCGCATATGCTTACTTTAATTTAGTACGCTTATTTGGAGACATTCCGTTGGTAGATAGCGTTATTTCTCCGGAGGATAAAGCTAGAGCTTACACACGTGTTGCTACCTCTGAAATTTATAATCTAATTATTTCGGATTTAACTACTGCAATTAGTGGATTAGATAATAGTTCATCATATAGGGCCTCGAAGACTGCTGCACAAACACTTCTTGCCAAGGTGCACCTCAACAAAGGAGATTATCTAGAGGCACAACAATTATGTGAATCTATTGTAGAATCAGGTAATTATGCACTTGAAGCCAATTTTAAGGATGTTTTCTACAGCGAAGGTAATGACGAAGTGATTTTTGCCATTGGTTATATTGGAGATTCCAATGAGGCACAGAATTTTTCTGCTGAATGGTTAAATGCCGTGGGTAGAACTTCAGGTGTAAATTATGTTACTAATGATGCTAAAGCGGCTTTAGACGCTATGGGAGGAGACAGAACTATGTATTCTTACAGAAACGATGTATCTCAAGTAACTCAAAACCAAGTAGCAAAATATATCCCAAATGGCGATTCTACACTGGGAATTTCCTCTACGTCATCAGACCCACAACGGGCTGGTAACGACTGGATCGTTTTGCGTTATGCTGATGTATTATTACTACATGTAGAATCTATATTAGCTGGTGGAGCTTCAACATCAAGTGCTGCTGCATTGAGCTCGTTCAATCTTATTCGAAATCGTGCAGGATTGGCAAATGATGCTGATGGAACGATTACCAAGCAAGAGCTTATGGACGAGCGTCGCGTAGAGCTAGCATTTGAAAACCATAGATTATTTGACCTTATGAGAATGGGAGAAGCACAAAATGTACTTTCTGCATTTGCCATTTCTGTAGGAGTTGGATTTACATCCTCTGATTTGTTACTCCCAATACCACAACGCGAAATTAATTTGAGCGGTGGAGATATGAGTCAAAATCCAGGATACTAATTGATAAATAGGTTAATATATTTAAAAATGAAACAAATGATGAATTTTAGAATTAATGAAACAATCAAGCTAAATTTGATTTTAGCTGCCTGTGTTTCAATTGGTCTATTGACTTCTTGTGAGGAAGAAGTTTATCCTGAAACAGGATCAATAGTGGATAAAACGCCACCTTCGGCTGCTTTTAGTGCAACCCAAGGAGTCGGACTTAATGACGAATGGAAGACATACACTTTCTCTAACCAATCATCTAGTGCAACTGACTTTGCATGGGATTTTGGGGATGGCAACAGCTCTACAGATTTTGAACCTTCTAATGAATATTCTGGAGAAGGCACATTTGATGTAAAGCTCATTGCAACAGATAAATTAGGTGTGTCAAGCACGTATTCAGAACAAATTGTAATCGTAGAGCCTGAAGCTCCTGAAGCAATTATTCCTCCGATTTATGAAGCTAGTTTTGAAGACAATTCGTTACCAGATGGTACTGGTGATGGACGTGATTCTTGGCGATTATCAGGTGCTGGGGTAATTCAAATTACAAGTTCTCCAGTATATGAAGGAAGTCAAGCTGCCAAGTTCCCTTCAGCGGGTGACCGTGCAGCATATCAAGTACTTGAGGTTACACCAAATTCAGATTATACACTTACATATTATTACACTATGAAAACGAGCCCTACTGGTGGAAATGTTACCGTATGGATTCTTCCTGGTGAAGTTTCAGAGTTTTCGCAGATTGATACCGCTCAAGCTATCGCTAGCTTTGCCGGTACGGATCAAAGTAGTTCAGATGATTATGTAAAAGTTGATTTGCCGTTTAGTACAGGTGCGAATGATAAAGTAGCCATTCTTGTCACGAATGAGTTGGTAGAGTCTCGAGTAGATTCTATGTCTATTACTGCGGATTAATTGGATTAGATAAATTTTAGGAAGTAAATGAGACTCAAAAGATTTACTACAGTTGTTCTTATTGTTTTTTCATTTACTTCTTTTTTTGAAGTACATGCACAAGAGTTTTCCCCTCAGACAGAGAACAGTTTTAAAAAGAAGAAGCATAGAAAGAGAAAAATAAGGCTTCCAGAAATTGACTTATCAAACTGGTCTGTAACTGTTCCAGCTGAACGAGCTGAGGGTAAACCTGTTGTCGTTGAACCACCCAAAATTATGGATTATGCACTCAACGAAGACCTCAAGCCCTATATGTACACGGATTCAATTCGTGGATCAATTGTTTTTTATGCTGAGCCAACAAAAGCAACAACACCAAATTCAAAATATTCCCGCTCTGAATTACGTGAACAAATGGTTCCTGGAGACAATAATATAAATTGGACCTTCGCACAAGGCGGGGTTCTAAAAGGCAAGCTTTCTGTAGACAAAGTATCTAAAGATAGCTCAGGGAAATACCACCGTGTTATCATTATGCAGATCCACGGAAGACTAACCGATAAACAAAGAGATTTAATAGGACAAAAGGACAACAATGCACCTCCCGTATTAAAAATTTATTGGGATAAGGGCAAAATTCGAATTAAGACAAAAAAATTGAAAAATATAAATACCTCTTTTGAGCGAATGTTAGATAAAAATGCTTGGACTGACGATGAAGGATTTAATTTTGAACAAGAGGTGGGCTTTCGTAAATTTTATCTTGAGGTTTATGTTAGTAAAGAAAAAATGATTGTTTCGCTCAATAAAAATGAATTTAAAACATATGAGGGTATTCACATGGAAAAGTGGGGAGTTTTTGAAAATTATTTTAAAGCGGGTAATTATTTACAAACACGCGACCCGGGTGCTTATGCGCAGGTTAGCTATTTTACTTTAGAGGCATCTCATTAGTTTATCAATATGAATAAACAGCTCATTTTATTTTATTTTTACATGGCTTGCTTTCTCTTTTGCACATGCAGTTGCGAAAAAGAAAGCAATGGACTTTTTCAGCAAGACGATGTCGTATTTAATGGTACAGAAGATGATACATCTCCACAAAATGTAAAATTACCAGATATCGATTTGTCTCATTGGAAAGTAACACTTCCAATAGGAAACCCAACTTCGATAAAGCCACCTGAAATCTTGGATTATGCAACAAACGATGTTTTGAAAACCTATATGTATAACGATTCTATCGAAGGGGCTCTTGTGTTTTTTACCAAGCCTGGTGCTTCGACTCCAAATTCAAGCTACTCAAGAACTGAATTACGCGAGCAATTAGTCGCAGGTTCAGATAGCTATAACTGGACGTTTAAGGATGGTGGCGTAATCAAGGGTCGTTTGCGAATGAACGAAACATCCCGAGATAGTTCTGGAAAACCCCATCGGGTTATCGTTATGCAAATTCATGGTAGATTGACAAACGAACAACGAGACCTCATTGGTCAAAAAGACAATAATGCACCACCTATTATGAAAGTATATTGGGATAATGGTTATGTTCGATTAAAATCTAAAGTTTTAAAAAATCAAGACGCAAGCTACCCTGATCTTTTACATACTGATGCTTGGGACAATGACAGTGGATATACCTTTTCGGAATACGTAGGTTATGAACCATTTACCATAGAAATTAGAGCAAGCCAAGGAGAAATGGCAGTAACGCTAAATGAAATACATACACATTCCTATTCTGGAAACAATATGCAGAAATGGGGTGTTTTTGAAAATTATTTTAAAGCTGGAAATTACTTGATGGCAACAGAGAGTGATGCTTTTGCAAGACTAAAGTATTATAACCTTGAAGTTAATCATTAATTGATTTTAATTTTAGCTATAAATTTTTTAGATTTACCAGAACAAATCTGGTTAACCAATTTGGTCATGAAAACAGAAGACATTAAAGGAATGAATGGGCTAGCTACAAAAGAGAAGTTTGTCATTTCTGAAATTAAAAAGCTCATAAATCACAAGAATCTTGAGCCTGGTGAAAAGCTTCCTTCTGAGCGTTTGCTGGCAGAGCGTTTGGGTGTCACGCGGGGAAGTATCCGTAATGCCATTCAAAAATTAGAATATTACGGACTTTTAAAGTCTATGCCACAGAGCGGAACATTTGTGTCAGACTTAGAGCGAACTGCTTTAAATGGAATGATTAATCAGATTTTGACGCTACCAACGCCTGATTTTAAATCATTGGTAGAAACTCGTATTTTCTTGGAACTTAAAATTGTAAAGTTCGCAGCAGCACGTCATTCGGAAGAAGACATGGCTGAAATTGAACAAGCACAACTTAATTACCTTCTCAAAACTCTTGCGGGTGAGGATTCTGTTGCAGAAGATTTGCTATTTCATTTGGCCATTGCCAAAGCAAGCCACAACGCATCACTTAATCGATTAATGTTGTCGATTACACCACAAATCATTACAAATTTTGAAAAGTACCATGTGTGTAAAAACAATACTGCTATTAGTGCTATTGAAGAACACGAAGAGGTTGTAAAAGCAATTCGGACCAAAAACCCTGAACTTGCTGAAACAAAAATGAAGGAACATTTTAGTATTTTGTATCAGTATTGTTACGAAACCTAAAAACTAAAAATTAAGAGGGAGTGAATTAGCTTTACGCACATTTATGCAACGCACATTGCAAAGTGTTTTAGCTTTTTTCTCATAATAAATTATCGATATGAAATTAAATGGTCTCCGTTGGTGGGTAATCGCATTGGTATGTCTGGCTACCATCATAAATTATATAGATAGATCTGCTCTAGGCATCATGTGGCCAGCAATGAGTGAAGATTTAGGCCTCACTAAAGAGGACTACGCATGGATTATTAATATTTTCACAATAACCTACTCTGCAGGTAAATTCATATCAGGTAAATTATATGATAAAGTTGGAACTAAAATTGGTTTCGTTTTGTCAATATTCTTTTGGTCATTAGCTTCAGTACTTCACTTTTTTGCCAAAGGAGCTGCTTCTCTAGGAATATTTAGAGGTTTATTAGGTGTTTCAGAAGCAGGAAATTGGCCAGGGGCAGTTAAAAACAACGCTGAATGGTTTCCTGTCAAAGAACGAGGTTTAGCCCAAGGCATTTTTAATTCGGGTGCTGCTATTGGATCGATAATTGCTGCGCCTATTATATCTGGTTTGTTTGAATCTTTTGATTGGAAGTGGACATTTGTAATTATTGGGTTTGTAGGCTTTTTGTGGATAATTCCATGGTTGATTTTTAATAAAAAGAAACCTGAAGAACACCCTTGGATTACACAAGAAGAAAAAGATTATATACTTTCCGATTCACGCAAGCAAACAAACACTCAGGCGAATGAGAAAGCCCTTAGTGTTGTTAAAATACTGTCTTTTAAAGAGTCTTGGGGGGCCATTTCAGCTCGTTTTTTTATTGAGCCAATATGGTGGCTATTTGTCTTCTGGATGCCAATCTACTTAGCAGATCAGTACGGATTTAATGTAAAAGAAATCGGGCTTTATGCATGGTTTCCCTATGTCGGGGCCATGATTGGTAGCTTGTCAGGTGGCTGGTATGTAAAAAGCTTAATGCAGAAAGAGAGTCTTGATAAATCACGTAAAAAGGTAATTTCAATTGGAGCAATAATTATATTTATTGGCATCGTTGGCGCTATTCTTTTCGCCGACACTCCTGAAAAGTTTGTTTCATTTGTTTTTGTGGTTCTTTTCGGATTTCAGTTTTCAATTAGCAATATTCAAACAATACCAAGCGATTTGTTAAGTGAAAAATCTGTCGGTACTCTTGCAGGTCTTGGTGGTAGTATAGGTGCACTTTCTGTGATTATAATGAACTGGCTTATCCCAATTATTACTGTGGATTCGTATACACCCGCATTTTTGATTTTGGCTGTATTAGCCCCTCTTTCAGTACTGTCAATTTTTGTTTTGATTAAAGAGATTAAGCCGCTTCAATCAAACGATTAAATAATTTTAAAACTTAAATAATACATATAATGACAAAAAAAGAAGGAAAAATAGCAATTGTAACAGGAGCAACTGGCGGTATTGGATTTCAAGTGGCAAAACGCCTTGGCCAAGACGGTTGCACCGTTATTCTTAACGGTATTGAGGACGATAAAGGTGCAAATAGCGTTAAGGAGCTTCAAGCCTTAGGGATAGATGCAGAATACTATAGCTTTGATGTCACTGACGAGACTGCAGTAAACGAAAATATAAATGTAATTGGGACTAAGTATGGAAAAATAGATATCCTTGTAAATAATGCTGGTGG
>JABGVR010000005.1 GCA_018645985.1 Hellea sp.
TAGTGGTCTTTCAGCTGGCAGACGGTTTTTCAGCTAGCCGTGATGGAAGTCTCCTACCTGTTACGCCGCGCGGTTTTCTGGTGATCGGATTTCACCGTGATGATACAGCGCCGGTTATTCTGACGCTAACGGACGCTTCAGGACAAACAAGCGACTATGTCATCACGCCGTCGATACGCGACTATGATGTTCAGCGGATCGATGGGCTGAATAAAAAATTTGTAACACCGCCCGATGAGACGATTGCACAGATTAAAAAAGATCGTGCTGATGTGATAAAAGCCCGTGCGATGTTTAGCCTGTTAAATGATGCGGTGCATAACGGCTTTGACTGGCCGTCACCTGGCCGCATTACTGGCATCTATGGTAGTCAGAGAATTTTAAATGGCAAACCACGGCAACCTCATTACGGCATTGATATCGCGGCAGCTGAGGGCACGCCTGTGACTGCGAGCGCTGATGGTGTTATATCAATGGCGTCTGATCTCTATTTTACCGGTGGAACAATTATCATAGACCATGGATATTATCTGAACTCTACTTACTCACACCTGAAAACAATGACTGTAACTGAAGGCGATACTGTTAGCAGAGGACAGGTGATTGGCACGGTTGGCTCAACTGGTCGTTCAACGGGCCCGCACCTTGATTGGCGGATTAATTGGGGTACCAAACGTCTTGACCCTATGCTTTTGTCTCGCTCGTTCAAAATATCTGTTCCTAAAAAACGGCCTGAATTTTAAATTTTCCAACTAAAACTATTAAATGTCGCCAGCTAAATAAATGTCGTCGGTTTGTAAACGTGATTTCTTATATAAAAGCCCATTTATTAATTATCGGTTCGCTTCGGCGATTAATAGGGAACACAGTAATCTTATTGAAGAAATTCTGTGACTGTCCTCGCAACTGTAATTGGTGAGTGCTGAGATACATTGCCACTGTCTTTACGATGGGAAGGCCTGTCAGTGCTAAGATCCATAAGTCAGGAGACCTGCCGATAACTCACCATGTTCTTTCCACGAGGTATGGAAATTACAGCGAAAATTCCGCTTAGGTGAATAGTTTTCACCGCCAATGTGCCTTTCGCATTGGCAACACTGAGTGGTTTTTAGAATGAACGTTTCAAAGCTAATAATAGCTATCCCTTTTTTGACTTCCATAATTTCAAGTTCTGTAATAGCTGAAGATAAAATTCAGATAGATGGAACAATCGATTATCTGGTCATTAATAAGGCTGCCTCTATCACAACATTCAATAGGACACCGTTGGAAAACGTTTTGCTTAGCGCTGATGTAATAAGTGAGAGTGAAATAGAGACTTCATCGGCAACAAATTTCGGTGAACTTATATCACAAAAATCTGGTATAGAAGTTACATATAGTGGGGGACCAGGTTCATCACCCTTTATATTCATGAGAGGACAAGCAAGTACAAACGTTGTCATATTAATTGATGGCATCAAATCGCAGGTTGACCACTCCGGATACCCCAAAGCCGTTGATATTCCCTTAAGTCAAATTAAGAAAATCGAGCTTCTCAAAGGCAATGCATCTGCACTTTATGGAGAAAATGCTATTGGAGGCGTAATAAATATAATCACAAAGACATCAGCCCTAAAAGATACTGGTTATGCCTCAGTTAAACATGGAAGCTTCAATACTACCGAGCTGAATGTTGGGGTCTCAAAGAATTTGGGAGATGTTGATATTTCTATTTTTGCATCCGACATCAATACTGACGGATACGACTCTTTAAGTGGCAATACAACAAACTCTGATAAAGATGGTTATGTTCGTGAAAACGTTGCACTTACCGTTAACAAATTCTTAAATAATGGAGCCAACATAACTTGGACAAGTCGCATTTCTGAGAGTCGCTTAGAACAAGATAATGCTTATGTGTCACCTACGGGATTGCATGAATTACACACCAACACAGAAAGCCATAATTTTAAATATAAAATTAGAAAACAAAATTGGTTAGACCTCTCAGCAAATTACAATTTTTCGAGGCTGACGTACAAAGACTTCATTGATGGAATGGGTGCTAATTCTGCAGCAAGCTACTATTATGATGTAACAGAGGGAGAACAAAACTCATATAGTTTGATTAATTCTTCGACCTTATCTTTTACAGAGGCAACTCATGAAATAACTACCGGAATTGAGGGTGCTTACAGTGCTTATGATCGCGATGCTACAACCTCAAATAGAAACAATATTTCTCCTTTCATCGGATACAGCATTAATTCGGGCAAGCATTCGATACAAAGCAATGTGAGATACGATAAAATCGATTATTATTATAATGATGGCGTTACAAAAACATCTTCAGAAACTTCTGACCTATTGGGTTACGGGTATCAACTGTCTAATGAATGGAGAATAGCACTAACACATTCTACAGGTTTCAGAGCTCCTGATGCCTACAGCTACAGTCAAAACTCAAATCTTAGAGCTGAAGAACACACAACAAAGGAAGCATCCGTTACTTACTCAGACTTAGATATCTTAGCTAGAGCTACCGTGTTCTCAACTAAAACATCAAACGCTATCGAATATGACAGTTCGCTGTTCTATAATATTAATACTGGGCAACAGAAAAATCAGGGGCTTGAATTAAATATTGAAGGTAAATTCAACGATTACCTGTACACTATTAGTGCAACTTTCCAGGAGCCTAAGAAAGTCAACAGTGCCTCAAAACCTATATTGCTTCAAAAGAGAGCCAAATATTTTGGCTCTGCTAGAATATCAAAATCAACTGGTAAGTTTGAATTTAGCGGTAAGTCTACATTTTCTGGAAAACGTCTAGGTGTAGGTGGTGCAATGTCTAGCTATGTTAAATTTGACTCATTTATCAATTACACTCTGAATGACATGACTCACTTAGAGTTTAGTTTTAATAATCTGTTTGATGCCACATATGAAGTTACCAGAGGTTATAACACTGCTGGGCGAAACGCTTACATAACATTGAAGCGTGATTTTAACTTGCCTTAGCAACTCAGATAAAACACTGTATAACTACTCGTATCATTTTATGTTAACACTTTAGCATCTAAAATAAGCAAGAACAAAATGGAGTGAAAATGTTTGATAAGAAAAATTTTATTGTAGGGTTTTTCTCAATTTTAACTTTACTTGTACTAAGTAGGGTTATTCCTCACCCGCCTAACTTTACCCCTGTAATTGCTGTTGCTATTTTTTCTCCCTACCTTTTTAAAGATCGTATTGTATCATTGTCAGTTCCTTTAGGAGCCATGTTGCTATCCGATATCTTGATAGGCATGCACTCAAGTATGATATGGGTGTATTTTTCTGTTCTTGTTGTTTATCTGCTTACCTCTGTGTTTAAAAAGGTGAGTCTAGGCATGAAACGTTTTGCTAGTCTCGCTATGGTCTCCAGCGGACTGTTTTTCGCCATAACAAATTTCGGTGTCTGGCTTTCAGGTGGTTTGTATCCGAAGTCTCTTGAAGGATTAATTATTTGCTATTACGCAGGGATTCCGTTTTTTACAAACACAGTCCTAAGCACATTTTCCTTTGGCTTTGTCATATTTGGGTCCTTAAAACTAATGGGTTATTGGAACCATTCGAAAGTAGCCGTGTAAAGTTTTGTGAGAAAAAAAACAGCATTTATCTTTGGCTTGGGTTATGTTGGCCTCCATCTTGCTCACCAACTAAACTTAATTGGATGGGACATCGTAGGAACTAGCAGAAACCCTAAGAAGATTTCACCTCCCGGGAATTGCACCTGGAAGATTCTGCCTTTCGATGTGGATAGTTTTACAAATGAGATTGAGGCTCATTTGTTAGATTCTCAAATCATCATCTCAACTATTGCCCCGATTAAATGTAATGACCCCGTCCTCAAACAATACAGGAATATTCTTAAACAGTTTTCCGGTTGGATAGGATATATTTCTGCAACATCCGTTTACCCTAGCCAACCTAATCGTTGGGTTGATGAGACAACGGTGCCAAAACCTGCAACAGCGCGCGGTATCGCACGCTGGAAGGCAGAACAGGAATGGGATGAGGTAACGGGTGCTGAAATTTTCCGGGTTGCCGGTATTTATGGCCCGAACCGCAGCCCTTTTGCCGCCTTACGCGACGGTCGCAGTCGTATCATTGATAAGCCCGGTCATTTCTTTAACCGTATTCATCAAGATGACATTAGCCGCATTATCATA
>JABGVR010000041.1 GCA_018645985.1 Hellea sp.
GGAGCTCTTTAATACTTCATACTCAATCTCATGGCTTCTAAGAAACTTGAGGAATAGTGAACCCTCCGACAAGAAAGTTAAAACCATTACACCGTTAGCATGTGTAAATAGTGACGTTGGTATCGTCTGCACAAAGTGTCTTTTGCCATCGTAATAAAGTCGACGGCTTTTCAATACAGGTGGTGTAATTTATACAATTATAATCAATGACCTGCGTAATGATATTTGAGGTGTGCTTAATAGTGTGTTTTTAGTGTCATTCGGAAGGAGAGCGGAAATGCTGTGTTAAACATGGCATAGAGGCTCGCGAAGTTCCAAGCACCATATCTCATAATTCCGCAACCTCGCCCTAATAAACTGAGAGTCTGCTCTGTCCGTTTCAAACTAGATGTCTTCCACCTGACGAAAACTCAATGGATAACTTATGTAATATTTCACTGCCAATCGGATGATTTCAGGTGAATTCTTGAAGAATTTAAAGGGAGAATGTTTTGCCATTCACCAAAAATCGGGATCGACCGCGAAACCGTCAAGTTTGTCTGACAACACCCTTTTCGGTGTATTGTGGGTCATTAACAAACCAATTAGTGCCATTAACATAAAAGGCCGACTGAATGAGTAAACTGAAAGTGCTGGTCTGTTGGCGTCAACAAATGTGCCAAACAGCACAAAAGAATCTACAAAGCTATTAACACAATAAACGAGTGTTATTAGCACAATGGACTTAAAAAAAATGTTGAAAAATAGGCAGATATTCATTGCGGCCAAGAGCCAAAACATACCATTAGCCCGAGCTATAAAAATATCCAAAAAACCTTTTTCTAATACTGTAGGATCAGCGGGTATTATGATGCCATGGAGTACTAAATTTAATAATGCGTAACATACTAAGATGTAAACATTAAAAGATATTATAAAAACTTTAAATAATTTTGACTGTTTTGAAGGTTTGGAAAACTCTTCTTGGTAAGATGAGAAAGATTCCAAAATAGTTTTAATTTCATCCTGGTTAACATGTTTATTGCTCATACTGGCATCCTTTTAATTACCAGTTCTGAATGTGAGCTCAAAACACATCCATACCATCGCCACGATAATAAAAGGCCTCAACTCCAATATAGCCGCTATAGATGCACGTTCTGGATATTCTATTATTTCATAGAGTACCAAGTGATCATCTATTAACATCGCAATCGCCCAGGCCGTTAAACCCAAGGTGACATATTTTGCGATACGCACCGAAATTAATAAAACTATTGGGTAAATGATCAATCCAATTGAGATGATATACATCCGAACAGTGGAAAGTTTCACAGCTGACAAAACCTGTTGCGGGTTTGAAGTGTCATAGTAATCAGCCCCCAATGTATGAATTAAATAAACTGTCACCACGCAATATATATAGGTGACCACAAATGATAGCCAATATAGTTTACTCAGGCGATAGACTTTAGTCATATCGTTCATATCCATCATAGTGTTGAGTGTGGCAGCCTATCGGACTTGCTATTGAGCTTTTTTTCTTTGCCACTATTAAATTGCTAATTGGATGGCACTACTCTCTAATATTATACTGTTTTATTACCAATAAGTCAAAATATTTCTGGGTTTACTTCAAAACAGGCTATTGACATCAGCGATGTTTTTTTTAGTTGGGCATCAAATTTGAGCACACACACCCCGGAAAAAACTCGAGCCAGCTTGTCGAAACAACTCTCTATCAAAGGTTATTGGAGTCGATGAAATGAAAATAGTCCATAAGGACAAACGTTAATTCAACGAATAAAATCAAACAAGGATTGCTGACTGATTTTTGCATAAATTTGTTGCGTCGCATCTTTAGTTAACATCAACTGGTTTATATCAGTTATCGCTGCCGCTAAATCAGTGTCTTGCAAACTCGAAAGCTCTGATAATATCTCTATTTTCACCGCTTCATTACTCTCGGCTCGTTTAGTCAACATATTAATTTTTCCACCAACACTAGAATTGGTTTCAACAATATGAGTATGTGCGTTTAATAAATTCTTAATAGTCTGATCCAGGTTCATACCACCATTTCTCAACGAATTTTCGAAGGTTTCAATTATATCGAACAAACGTTTCTCGCCTGTGTCAGATGGAATTTGCATAAAAACATTATGGCCATTTAGATGGGAAGCTATTTGCCTGTTTTCAGATATTGATACTGACCCCTCTTCTAGAGTGCCTACGTAACGCACATCATTTTTGTCATTGATAACGAATGCATCATTTTTGCCAATTGTTCCACCAAAGATCGCATTACCTCGCTGATCTTTGGCATTAATACGGTCTAAAATATTGAGCTTTAACTGCTTAACTTCAGCACCAATAAGTTTTTTCTGATCTGACGAAAGCGTATCAGTATTGGCTTGAAGTCCAAGTTCATACAAGCGCATCACCGAGTTTTCGACTTCGGCCAAGGCGGTTTCCTGAGTTTTCAGATGACTAGCGGCCACGCGAATTCCGTCTGTAAATCTGTCTAATTGTGACAAGGCCTTATTGATATAGTTTACACGGTTTATCGAGACAGAGTCTTTGGCCAAACCTAGATCCTTTTTACCTGACGAAACCTCAGCCTGCTTTTTTGTTATTTGTTCATCAAGTTTTTCCAAAGATGCTTTAGTATTTGCATTAAATAACTTTGAGCTAACGGACTGCATATCAAATTACCTCCATGAGTGTATCTATCATCTCTTTGGCAGTGCTAAGCACCCGCGCTAAGGCCTGGTATGCTTGCTGCTGCTGCATTAAATTAGCAGCCTCTGTATCGAGGCTAACGCTCGAAAATTTATCAATCATTTCCTCAATAGCAATTTTCGAACCTTCGGCTGCTTCTTTGTAAATCTCTGCAGAAGACACGAGCTTACTAAGCCCAAACAAAAGGGCATCTAGTTTTGTATTAAATTCCCCAGATTTATTTGCTGCGTCAAATTTTGCTATCTTCAACATATCATCTATGTTGTCAGATTTTAAGCTAGATGCGAACGACTTCGAAACCACGAAAGAGTCGCCTTCTGCCGGCGTACCACTTACTTTAAACTTTAGGTCATTAACAATTATAGAGCCATCCTTGTCGATAGTTCTGGTTGCGATACTCTGACCGGTATCAGCATCAGATAATTCGTAAACACCAAATTCAGCAGATTTCAAAGACAATTTAAAATTTGTAGAGCTAAGGCCTGGCACCGGCTCAGTCGAATAGTCAACACTAAATTTCGTATTGCTAGTATCCTCAAGTACCAAAAGTAATTCTTCTTCGGGCAAGTCACTCAAAGTAGTCGTACTTTTTATGTTAGTCTGAAAATTAATGTCGACATCATTGGCGCCTCCATCTAGCTCTTGAATGGTGAGAATATCCTTAGCTACTGAAATTCTTTTGCTTAAGATATTGGTAGCCGCAGCGATAGTATCAGCTGGCTGATATCGGAATGTATCCGTTCCAACGTTTGTTTTAATTGTAATCTCAGCTTTTCCGCTTTTATTAATAATATCAACTGTGAAGTTGCCAACTACTCCACCTTCCGTTGTCATA
>JABGVR010000251.1 GCA_018645985.1 Hellea sp.
AAGAAAGAACCGTTGGACCAGGTTTAGGCCAAGACTGAATAAATGCAGGAAAAATTGCCTCTATAATAGGCCGTATAGGCGTTGGCTTGTTTATGTGGTTATCATATGGCCTTAGGTTTGGAACAATTGCTAATATAGCTTTATCAACTAATATAATTTTGATTGTTGGTGCACTATCTTTACTGGGTTCAACATTAACTTTACCAGGCATAGCGGGCATTATATTGACTATAGGTATGGCTGTTGATGCTAATGTTTTAATTTTTGAGAGAATAAGAGAGGAAGCTCATTTGGGGCGTCCTCCAGTAAATGCTATTGAGACTGGTTACCGTAGGTCTCTAGCTCCAATTTTAGATGCGAACATAACCACTTTAATTGCAGCTGTAACTCTTTATTTTGTCGGTTCTGGACCCGTAAGAGGTTTTGCTGTTACTTTAGCTATAGGTATAATCATGTCAGTCTTTACTGCCGTGATTGTTGCTCGCTTAATAACAGCTACATGGTTAAGGCGTAATCGTCCGAAAAGCTTACCAATTTAGGAAGTGAAGTTTCTATGAAAGATATTTCGTTAGTAAAAATATTACCAATGGAACCTAAAGTTCCATTCATAAACTTGCGGTTTTTTGCAGCTGTATTCTCCGTCATTGCACTGATAATGTCGGTTTATTTATTTAGTTCCAAGGGATTAAATTACGGAATCGACTTTACTGGTGGAACAGTAATTGAAATTGATACAGGTGGGGATCCAGACCTTGCAAAAATTAGAACTGTTATTAATGAAGCAGGTTTTCCTGGTGCAACTGTGCAAGGTATAGCTCCCGATGCTTCAAGTACTTTAAATCATAATTACGTCCGAATTGGTATACCTCTCCAGAAAGAAACTGAGGAAACGGGTGCAGCTGCACAGCAGATAGCTATGAAGGCGGCTCAAGATGCGTTAATTGAAAATATCGATGGATTTAAAGGGTCGGAAAACATTAGAAGTCAGGAAGCAGTTGGCTCTGCTGTTTCAGGAGAGTTACGTCAAAAGGGAATTTTAGCAGTCGCTTTGGCTCTTTTAATGGTGTTGGGTTACATATGGTTTCGCTTTGAGTGGCAGTTTGGATTAGGTGCTGTTTTTGCTCTTTTTCATGATGTTATACTTACTATTGGAGTATTTTCATTAACTCAGATAGAGTTTAATTTATCAATTATAGCAGCCATATTAACTATTGTTGGATATTCGCTCAATGATACAGTAATTGTTTACGATAGAATTAGGGAGAACTTACGTAAGTTTAAAAAAATGCCATTACCTGATGTTTTGAATCTATCGATTAATGATACTCTATCTCGTACAATATTAACTTCACTTACTACACTATTGGCTTTAACCGCTTTGTATACATTAGGTGGGTCCGGACTTAGAGGATTTTCGTTTGCAATGATTTGGGGAGTTTTTGTGGGTACATATTCATCAATATTTGTCGCATCGCCCCTTTTATTGCTTTTGAAACTTAAGCGAGGTGTAAATACAGGAAATGCTGAAGGTAATAGCAACTAAAGTCTACGAATACGCTTTCGTCCCAAAGAACAAATTGCCTGTCCTATAATTCTTTCTCTACTAACTGGACCAATTACAGAAGAAGGTGTTGATAACTTTAAATTATCTCCTTCAAAAAAATATTTATTATTTTTCTGACCTTTAAGTCTTTTTACTATTACGCCAAGGTCGGTATGGTTGATCACATAAATAAACCCCACCTTTATTAAGTGAGGTCTCTTAGATAATAGAATTTCGCCATCATTCAGTGTTGGGCTCATTGAGCTTCCTGAAATTTTGAATAGCTTCATATTATTTACAGATCGGGTATTACCACTTCTATATTTGGGGCATAAGGTGTGGAGGCTCTCTTAACTTTTACACCTTTCATGTCCCAGAAGATTTCCGAGAATTGGTTACATAGCTCTACTAGCTTTATACCATCTTCCCTATGTAAGTCCTGTTTGCAGGCAGACCCAGCTATCATGATATTGTGTGCTAGCGCGTGAACTCCAGGATGCTTTTCTAAGTGAGCACCTTTCATAAAATCACCCCATATTATGCGTACTTCATGCTTTACAAGTTCAGCTTGCTTTTCTTTCTCAGTAGTATTTCTACTAACTTGCATGGCGAATGATGTTTGGCTTAAGCCTTTGTCTTCTAGGCTCAATAAAATATCAATTTGTCGTAAAGTTGAAACAGCGTGATACATTACAGTTCTGGCATCATATATACCGCAAGGTATGTCGCAATGAGCAGAAACAGACTCTAATGAATTATTAAATTTTGAAATTAAATTATTTAACATTTTAAGTTATACCTTATTTTTGTATGATTTATAGAGCGTCAAGCAAATTGTTGTTAGGCCTAAGACAACTAAAACTACTTCCATTGGCGATAGATTGGCTGCAGCACTGGAGAGAGTTTGCTCATGATGCCCCATAGCGGGTCCCGCTGCGCCAAGTGCCACTAAAGTTCCCGTGATATATTTATTAAATTTCATTTTCTTGTCCTTACTATAATTATTCACTTTAACTGTATCGTCAACTTGTGCAAGAAGACCTAGTTATTAATACGGGGATATTCAAAAAAAAGTTTATAAATATGGAACTTTATAATTTACTTTCACAATTGAAGCATTCTGATCCGGACAGATATAGGGCTGCAGTTTTTGCTGACAGAAATTCACGTAATAATTTAAATATTATATATGGATTTCATTATGAGCTTGCTAAAATACCAGAAATAGCTAGTGACAATTTAGTTGGTTCAATACGCTATCAGTGGTGGCGAGAAGTAGTTGATAGTATTTATAGCAATAATTCACTAAATGAACATTACATACTGCAATATTTATCTAATATAATAATACAACACGAAATACCACGGTATTGGATTGATAAACTAATCGATGGAAGAGAGCGTGATCTTAATTCAACCAGTTTTTCTGACTTAAATGAAGCCAAAAGCTATTGCCGAAATACGTCAGGCACATTAATGAAAATAGCTACTAAATCTATAGGTATAAATCCTAATGAGGGAGTTTTAAAGGCTGGAGAAGCTTGGGGTTTAATTGGTCTAGCTAGGTCTTATAAGTACTATCATAAAACTATGTTATCTAATATAAATTTTAATGAAATTTGTAATGAAGCATCTGATATTTATTATTCAGCACTGATCGATCTAAAGCACTCTCCAGATAAAATATTTCCTGCAGTAGCATATATTACTTTGATACCGAAATTTTTAGAAAAATTACAAAATGAAAAACACAAACCCAGAGTAGACCCAATTATACTTAGTCCTTTGTCAAAAAAAATATGCTTATTAAAAGCAGCACTCTTCAATATATACTAGTTTAAGAAATTTAATGGTGTGATAGCCACTGATCTATATCTTTAAGAGCTCTTATGGAAAGTAGTTTTTTTCTAAATTTTGTTTTATCTTTTCCGCGCAAGCTCTTACCGTTTTCATCTTTATATTTTATATCATTTATAGGTGGAAATAGGCCAAAATTAACATTCATAGGTTGAAACTTATTTTTATTATTACCCATAAAGCCTCCAGTGATATGTTCAACTAAAGAACCCATTGCAGTTGTATTTGGAGGAGGTGGGCATATCTCTCCACATGCATTAGCTGCCGCCATGCGTCCTGCAATTAACCCTAAAGCTGCTGATTCAACATAACCTTCAACTCCCATAATTTGACCTGCAAATCTAATGTCTAGCCTTGATTTTAATTGAAGCTGAGAATTAAGTAACTTAGGAGAATTGATGAATGTATTTCTATGGATGCCGCCTAACCGAGCAAAAACAGCGTGCTCCAGCCCAGGAATCTTTCGGAAAATGTCTGCTTGTTCAGCATATTTTATTTTTGTTTGAAAGCCCACCATATTGTAGAGAGTGCCAAGAGAATTATCTTGTCTTAATTGAATTATGGCATGCGCTTTAACGGTAGGGTTGTGCTTGTTAGTAAGTCCAACAGGTTTCATTGGTCCCCAGCGAAGTGTTTCTTTACCTCTCGCTGCCATTACCTCTATGGGTAAGCAACTTTCAAAATAAGGAGTATTTTTTTCGAAGTCTTTAAATGATGTTTTATCAGAGTTTATTAAATCTTTTATAAACTGCTCATATTGGTCTTCATCAAGTGGACAATTTATATAATCTGCTCCGTCTCCGCCCGGACCTTTTTTATCATAACGTGACTGCATCCAAGCTTTAGAAAAATCAATACTATCTTTATAAACTATTGGAGCAATTGCATCAAAAAAGGCTAAGCTATCCTCTCCAGTTTCATCCAATATAGCATTTGCTAAATTTGGTGCTGTTAAAGGGCCAGTGGCGACAATGGAATTCTTCCATTGCTTATTGGGGAGTTTTTTAAGTTCAGTATAATTCACCTCTACTAAGGGGTGGTTTTTTAAGGCTGATGAAACTGACTTTGAAAAATTATCTCTATCAACTGCTAGGGCCCCTCCTGCAGGGAGTTTATTTATATCGGCCATACCAATAATAATACTATCTGCTTTCCGCATTTCCTCATGAAGTACACCGACAGCATTTCCATTCTTATCATCTGACCTAAATGAATTTGAACAAACTAGTTCAGCGAATCCATCAGACTTATGTGCTTCAGTCATTTTCGCGGGACGCATTTCATGTAAAATAACGGGAACGCCTTTTTTTACGCATTGCCATGCAGCCTCTGAACCGGCCATGCCTGCACCGATTATATGAACTGGCTCAATAGTTTTTTTCTTTTTCATTCAGAAATACCCAGTGTGATATATGATACAATAAAATACATTAAGTGTAGGTTTAATACATTATATTAATTATTATTTTAACTTCATTTGAATAGTGGCTTAAGATATTTACCAGTCCAGCTATTTGAATTTTTTGCAATTATTTCCGGTGTGCCAGACGCAACTACTTCTCCCCCACCATCACCTCCTTCTGGACCTATATCAATAATGTGATCGGCAGTCTTTATAACATCTAAGTTATGTTCTATTATAACCATTGTGTTTCCATTATCTACTAATTCATTTAAAACCCCCAATAGTTTATTTACATCTTCAAAATGTAAACCAGTTGTTGGCTCATCTAAAATATATAGTGTTCGGCCCGTGGCGCGCTTCGCAAGTTCTTTTGCAAGCTTAACTCTTTGCGCTTCACCACCCGAAAGTGTTGTTGCTTGCTGGCCCACTTTTAAGTAAGTTAAACCCACCCTCTGTAATGTAATCATTTTATCGCGGATACTTGGAATAGCTTTGAAAAAAGAAGCTGCCTCGTCTATTGTCATATTAAGTACATCAGATATGGACTTTCCTTTAAATTTCACTTCTAAAGTTTCTCTATTATAACGCGCCCCTTTACATACATCGCAAGTAACATAAACATCTGGTAAAAAATGCATCTCGATTTTAACAACACCACCGCCTTGGCAAGCTTCGCAACGTCCTCCTTTAACGTTAAAGGAAAATCTTCCAGGTTTATACCCTCTAATTTTTGACTCTGGTAAGCCTGCGAACCACTCACGTATCGGTGTAAATGCGCCTGTGTAAGTTGCCGGGTTAGAGCGGGGGGTTCTACCAATCGGGTTTTGGTTTATATCAATCACTTTGTCTAAGTATTCTAAGCCCTTTATTTCTTTGTGAGGCATTGGCAATATGGTTGATCTATTTAACCGTCTAGCTGTAGCTTTATATAGCGTTTCAATTGCTAAAGTTGATTTCCCACCACCTGAAACTCCAGAGACACAAGTCATTAAACCAACTGGAAATTCAACTGTGATATTTTTAAGATTATTACCTGTAGCCCCCTTAATTATTAACTTTTTATTTGTTGGGCTTCTACGCTTACATGGAATAGGAATGCTTTTCTTTCCGCTAAGATATTGTCCAGTCAATGACTCCCGTGAGGCAATTATATCATTGGGACTTCCTCTCGCAATTATTGAGCCCCCATGAACTCCAGCTAGTGGGCCCATATCTACTACAAAATCAGCTTCGCGGATAGCATCCTCGTCATGTTCGACGACTAGAACTGTGTTTCCCATGTCTCGTAAATTTTTTAATGTTTCAAGCAATCTTTCGTTGTCCCTTTGATGCAATCCTATCGAAGGTTCATCCAAAACATATAGTACTCCTGTTAATCCTGAGCCAATTTGCGATGCCAGACGAATTCTTTGAGACTCTCCGCCAGAAAGACTTCCAGAGCCTCTTCCAATTGTTAAGTAATCTAAGCCAACGGCTATTAAAAATTTTAAACGATCTGTTATTTCTTTTAATATTCTTTCACCGATTTTTTTATCTTTATCATTAAGGTAACTTGGGATCTCACTAAATTTTTTCAAAGCTGATTTAATTGAAATATCGCTAACTTCTGAAATTTCCATGTTAGCAACACGAACAGATAATGCCTCTGGCTTCAGACGTTTTCCTGCGCAAGAAGAGCATTTGGCATCGGACATGTATTTTCCAAGTTCATCTCTCATCCAATTTGACTCAGTTTCCCTGTAGCGTCTTTGAAGGTTAGGAATCACCCCTTCAAATGTTTTTGATGTTTCATAACGGCGTCCATTATCTTCATAAACAAAATTTATTTTGTTATCACCCGTTCCGAATAATATGATTTCTTGAATTTCATTTGTTAATTTATTGAATGGCTTATCTACTGAAAATTTATAATACTTTGCTAGTGATTTTATAGTCTGCATATAAAGACCACTTATTTTGTTAGGCCAAGCAGAGATGGCCCCTGATGCTAAAGAAATATTTTTATCTGGAACAACTAAATCTGTATCAAACTTAAGTTCTTTTCCTAGTCCATCGCAAAGGGGGCATGCGCCATGCGGGCTGTTAAATGAAAACAACCTCGGTTCAATTTCTGGTATGCTAAAGCCTGATACTGGACAAGAAAATCTTTCTGAAAAAATAATTTTTTCATTAGGTTTTTCCGATGCCTCTATTGATGCAAGTCCATCAGCCAGTCTTAATGCTGTTTCGAGACTTTCAGCAAGTCTTGATTCTATTCCTTTTTTTACAACTACTCTGTCAACAACAATATCAATGTCATGTTTTATTTTTTTATCAAGTTCTGGTGCATTCTCTAATGTATAAAACTCCCCATTAATTTTTGCCCGCTGAAATCCGTTTTTTAGTAGTTTTTCAAATTCCTTTTTGAATTCCCCTTTGCGACCTCTTACAATTGGAGCAAGTATCAAAGATTTTGTGTTGAAAGGAATTTCCATGGCTCTATCGACCATTTGGCTAATAGTTTGACTTGTTATAGGTAGCCCTGTTGCAGGCGAGTAGGGCACGCCTATTCTTGCCCATAGAAGTCTCATATAATCATAGATTTCTGTTACAGTCCCTACTGTTGATCTTGGGTTACGGGATGTTGTTTTTTGTTCAATGCTTATTGCTGGTG
>JABGVR010000042.1 GCA_018645985.1 Hellea sp.
AATGGGCTGATACCAGGAGTATTGTGCAAAGTGTTGTTGTAAATCTTTGCTATTAAAAGCGTAACCGTGTCGCGCAAATATTTCATTTCTTGCTATACGCAAATCGGCTTTTGAAAAACCGATTAAATCTTGTTCTGTTAACAACCTATCGTTTGAAACTGGTATAATTTCAGCTTTTGCAACTGCCATAAAAACGAAGGAGGCTATTACTATGAATGCAAAATATTTCAAATTTTTTCCAATCTGAGTACAACAGGGTAAATTATGAGTTAATTAGAAATCTTTGTAAATTCGGAGTGGCTAATATGGTCAAGTAAAGCAAATTGCAAACTCAATTAAGTCTCTTTGGGATATTTTAAACGAACGAAAATAACCAAATCAACATCAAATGCCTTATTCAGTTTTAGAATGTAAAAATCCTTGTTGGTTTTGCCAATTTGGACTTCATTATTAAAGACAACTTGAGTTTGAAGACGGACATCTCAGACCTTTTATAAAGGAACCACTACAATCGAAAACCGTGTCCCTCCATTACTTCGTACTAAAAGTGTGATATAAAGTTAAGGGCAATATATGCTGAGTTTAAAATTATAAAAATAGTAAGTTAAGCAATTTAAAAGAAGAAAATACAGGTGTTTCCGTACAAACCTGATTAGGTAAATAGTTTAGTGGAAATGACATTTTTATTAAGTCAAGATTGCTGTCATCTCTATAAAATTCGAGTTTTTTCTATAGGATGATTAAATTTAAGCAATTACTAGATCAACAGAAAGAGATTTTCAAATGAGGATAATATTTGCTGTTTTATTTCTGTTAATTGGAATAGAGCCTTTAGCGGCCAACGAGATTAGGACTACCCAAAAGCTGCTAACGGACTTGGGTTATCAAGCAGGCCCGATTGATGGTCAGTATGGGCAAAAAACTGAGAATGCATTAGTTCAATTTTATAATTCGCAAGGTTTGGGTTTTGACGGAAAGCTTGGTAGTAACGAAATTTTGGATCTGAAATTTGAATTGGCACGGTTTAATGTTACTGCAGACGAGATTAACTTCCCTGGCAGCTTTTATACCTCTGAATTAAAACCCTGCACAGCAATGGGTTATGGTTCTTTTAATTTACAAAATAACATAGCCAGTGTGTCATCTCTAATTGGTTATGATTGGCATGCGGACCATCAGAAAAATAGTAATTCTCAAACGGTGATACACGACAAAATTACTGTGCCAATAAAAAAACTTTTACAATCTACACACAATGCAATCACTTCTGATGACCAGTTTTCAATTAATGTTGCGGCAGATCTTTTAACACGTATCGCGGAAGCTGATAGTCTGTACGACAGCATTGGTTTTCATGATGTGATGAAAAAACCAAGATGCTATGCCAATGGCGATCCAAAGTCACCGTGTTGGTATCATGAATATGAATTCGCAAGAGGAGTTTTTTCAAATTATATGGTGGCCGCTTTGTGGTTGAAGAATACCTTGAGCGATAAACAATTTATGGACGTCGATCGCTATATCGATAAAATGTACGCTAAATTTTTGAGACCTGTTGAACGTCAAGTACAAGAACAGGGCTTTTATCAAATGGCCAACGGTGGACTGTCCATCTTGATCTATGCATCTTGGAAGAGTGACAAAGCACTCGCTGCAGAGGAAATTAAATTCCGGTTTAAAGAAATGGACCGGATAATTTATGAAGATGGATATATCAACAATAACTCTTTTAGAGGAGTTCGGTCACAGTGGTATCATTCGTATGGCCTTAATATAGCACTTGGCTACGCATACATTGCTGAGCTTTGGGGGACTGAACTTCCGTACCGATTAAAGAATAAACTCTTTAATGCTTCAAAAGTGGCAAATCTAGCAATAACTGACTGGGAAGATTTTAAGAAGAGAGAGTTTATTGGCTTAAATCGCAATAAAATAAAAGGTAAGGATTCAACCATAAGGCATACACACCAAATGGCAATTGCTATTGACGTCTTGATGCCTCTTATTACCGGAGTTGAGCTGGAAAATGATCCAGAATACCTGAAAAAACGTCGGTATCATATGAAGGACGGAATCGATGATTTAATCGGCTTTAATCCTAATTGTATTTAAGACTTTAAGAGTTCGGGGTAGTAGCCTAACCGGTACAGACAATCATCCTCGACTAGTGGTAAATGCAGCCCTTCGAACTTACAGAGAAATTGCCATGCTTTAATACACCCGCGACCAACCTTTAATCACCTTGATAAGTGACCAGATATGCTGTGCTGTATTATAGTCGGTGATTTACTGGCGGAATGTTGGTGCTGATTAAGTGATAACAAAATGAGACTGCTACAATCGCAGCAGTTTACATAAAAAGTCAACGATAAGTTGCTATTTTGTTATTGTTAGGACAGAAGCATCTCCCTTACCTTTATTTTTGATGACTTGAAGGTGATCACCATCCACACTCATTTTTTGACAGTCAGTTCCTGCATCTTTTTGGTCTCCAATACGAAAATTTCTGCAAAAATACTTGCCTGACCACTTCCATGCTCCGGCCAGTTTATTTTTTCCAACCTTGCCAGAAATAGAGCCGTTAGAATGAATCACCAGCGTACCCCATCCAGCAACCAGTTTTTTATCTACAACGATTTCTCGGAAATCACTTTCAGTTTTAATCTGCTTGAAGTTAAAGCTTTGAGCACTTGTGGCCAGTGGGGAAAGAAGTAAAGCA
>JABGVR010000043.1 GCA_018645985.1 Hellea sp.
AAGGTATTAACTGGTAGAAGAGACCAAATGCGAACAATTCGTAAAGGTGGCGGATTATCTGGCTTCACGAAACGTAGCGAAAGTATCTACGATCCTTTTGGGGCTGCTCACAGTTCAACATCTATATCAGCAGGCATGGGATTCGCCACTGCAAGAGATCTTTCCAAGAAAGAAGGGCATATAATCTCAGTAATAGGCGATGGGTCAATCACCGCAGGCATGGCTTATGAAGCTATGAACAATGCAGGAGCAACAGACTCAAAACAGATAGTCATACTCAACGATAACGATATGTCTATCGCTCCTCCGGTTGGCGCAATGAGCCATATGCTAGCAAAGATGGTTAGCTCTGGTGGTTATCAAAAACTACGCGGCGCAGGAAAAGCTATAGTAAAGGATGCACCCAGGCCTATAAAATCAACAGCGCGTAAGGCCGAAGAATATACTCGTGGAATGTTCATGGGTGGAACTTGGTTTGAAGAACTCGGTTTTTATTATGTTGGCCCAGTGGATGGCCATGATCTCGACACACTAATACCTGTTTTGGAAAATGTAAAAAAAATGAAAAATGGACCAGTCCTTATTCATGTGGTTACACAAAAGGGAAAGGGTTATAAGCCCGCAGAAAATTCAGCCGATAAATATCATGGTGTTTCAAAATTCAACGTAGTTACAGGTGAACAAAGTAAATCCATACCTAACGCCCCAACCTATACAAACATTTTTGGCAACCAATTAGTAAAGCATGCCAATAATGATGATAAAATAGTAGGTATTACAGCAGCCATGCCTGGAGGTACTGGAATGAATATTTTTGCAAAATCCTTTCCCGAACGAATGTTCGACGTGGGGATAGCTGAGCAGCATGCCGTTACTTTTGCAGCTGGTCTAGCTGCAGAAGGTTATAAGCCATTTTGTACAATATATTCCACTTTTCTTCAACGGGGTTACGATCAAGTTGTACATGATGTTGCGATACAAAACTTACCTGTGCGTTTTGCTTTGGATCGAGCAGGTTTAGTTGGCGCTGATGGGCCTACGCATGCAGGTTCATTTGATATAGCTTATCTTGGTTGTTTACCTAATATGGTTCTAATGGCAGCCTCTGATGAAGTAGAACTTGCTAACATGATTGCTACTGCTGTCGAATATAATGACGGGCCTATTGCATTTAGGTACCCACGAGGAGAAGCAACAGGAATTGATATTCCATTAAAGCCAGAAATCTTAGAAATTGGTAAAGGCCGAATATTACGTGAAGGAAGTCAAATAGCTCTTCTTTCCTATGGAACCCGTCTTGAAGAGGCACTAGGGGCCGCAAAAGAACTAGAGGCCTTGGGGCTATCAACAACAGTTGCTGACGCTAGATTTGCTAAACCTCTTGATAAAAAGCTTATACTCCAATTAGCTGACGAGCATGAAGTTCTAATTACGATAGAAGAAGGCTCTATAGGTGGATTTGGATCTTTTGTGCTTCATGAACTTGCCAAAGAAGGACGCCTCGACGAAGGGTTAAAAATACGTTCTATGCACTTACCTGACGAATTTATAGATCATGACACGCCTGATAAAATGTATGAAAAAGCAGAGCTAGACTCTAAAGCCATAGTAAGAACCGTCTTCGAAACTCTTGGTCAAGATAAAGCATTGAACTATAACACTGCATAGTGAAACGTGCAGACCTTCTACTAGCAAAAATGGGTCTTTACGAATCTCGCGCTCGTGCGCAATCAGCTATTAAATTAGGGTTAGTAATTGTTGATGGCAGAGTGATAAAAAAATCTTCTGAAAAAATATCAGAAAATAGTATTATAGAAGCAAAAAAAGAATTTCCCTGGGTTTCTCGAGGGGGTGTTAAATTAGAGCACGCGCTCAAGCAGTTCAATATTTCTGTAAAAAATAAAGTATGTTTAGACGTTGGTGCGTCTACTGGGGGCTTTACCGAAGTACTTTACAGTAATGGCGCAAAAAAAATTTATTCGGTTGATGTAGGCCGCGATCAATTACATCACCGTTTAAAAAATATCGAAAAAATTGTGTCCATGGAAAACTTCGATGCCAGAAATTTGACAGAAAAACATTTCACTGAGCCACCCCAAATTATTGTTTGTGATGCTAGTTTTATATCGGTTACAAAAGTACTTGATCAAGTTTTGACACTATCTGCCTCAGAAGCAGACCTCGTAATACTTGTTAAGCCGCAATTTGAAGTCGGAAAAAAGGGCATTTCAAGAGGCGGTATAGTAAAGTCAGAATCTTTAGCCTTAACTTCACTATCTGAAGTTTCCGATTGGATACATACAAAAGGTTGGAGCATTTCTGCAACTTGTGAGTCCCCCATAAAAGGTACTTCTGGCAATACGGAATATTTACTACATGCTAAATTCAGGAATTAGGTTGTAATAAAGAAATATATTTAATCATGATAATGACTGTGACCATGGTAATGATAATGACTGTGATGATGCTCATGATCATGTTGATGTTCATACCCATGATCATTACGACTCCGATAGTTACTATTACCACGCACTCTACCATTATTACTTCTACTTCTAGTATTTACTCTGCTTCTTACTGAATAATAATCTTGTTGATTAGAAAAGTTATCAAAATTACTATTACGTGAATACTGATTGTTACGATAATTACGGCTTCTTGTTTGGCGTCTTATTTTTTCACAATTTGGATTATATCCGTTTGAGCGTCCGCTATCACTAATCGCAGCAGCCGTCGTGCCGCCAAGTATCGCGCCAATAACAGATCCCTCTGTCCTATCCCCTCTTCCAGCAATACGGGAACCAACCACTCCGCCAATAACAGCCCCAAATAATCCTGCTGCTAGTTGATCATTACTGTTTTGGTAGCAATCGTTACTGTAATATCTATTTGAATAGTCTGTAGCATAAGATGCAACAGGCAATAAGCATGCGCCTGAAAAAGCAATTATTGATGTAAATGTTTTTTTAAAAAGAACTGTTTTCATAGTTTTCTCCAAGCTTAATAAGAGGCCATAAATTACAATTAGAAATTAGCTGTAATTTTGAACTGGCTTTACTTTAGAATATATTACACACGTCAGGTTTCGAGAATATTTCTAAAAGATTAAATGAATTTAATGAATCTTATCATTGAAGCCATTAGTATCAAGAAATCTACCAATTTGGTCTAATGCTTTGTGCGACTCATCAATAAAGTTATCAAAAATTTGCCACACATGAGGCAAATTATTCCAAATTTGAAGTTTCACTTCAGATCCATGTTTTCTAGCTTTTGCAACATATCTTATGCTATCATCAAACAACATTTCAGAGCTACTTACTTGAATTAATGTTGGAGGTAAATTTGATAGTTCATCAAAAATTGGAGACACCAGCGGGTTAGATGGCTTATAGCCTAACTGCCAATATAACAGCCATAGAAGAGAAAGCTTAGGCATTTTCAATAATCTACTTAAGAGAGGCTTAAGCATTGGGTCAGTAGTTTGGTTTGTTTGCATAGAGGGACTTTGAAAGGTACAATCAGTTTGCGGTGATAAAACGACGACAGCATTTGGTGATTTTATTTCTGGTTTTCTTGACCAGTGACTTAACATGAGTGCTAAATTTCCTCCTGCAGAGTCTCCTAAAATCGCAATATTCTTAACGGGGTCAGGGCCATCTGGTCCATAATTTAAAATCCAATCATATGCAGCCTGGCAATCGAAAATAGAATCTTTTCTGTTACTTTCAGGCATTAAACGGTAATTAAGTGCGAAGACTGCACATTTAGTTCTTTTCGCAATTTGATAAGTTATCGGGCGATGGGAGACATCACTACCAACAGTATAGGCCCCTCCATGAAGGTAAAGTATTCTGTTATCAGAACTAAAGCCCTCGACTAAGGTCCATGCCCCATCTAATAAATGATCTCCTACTACAAACTCATCCTTACGAAACTCACAATCAAATTCTCTTGCTAGCGCTGCAGCATCAAATGCTTCGCGCTTACTTGACCAGCCTGACCGCGATAACACCGGTTGTTTTTCAATATTAAAAGTGGACTGTAAATAATCATACAAACGCATGAGACCATCAGAGTGCTGAGTTTCATATCTAGTAAAACTATTTATCTTATACTTACTTAAACTCTCGCCCCTTAATGATCTGTAAAAACAAATTAAAATAATCAGAATAACAGCGGTAATTATAATAAAATTAAACATAGTATGCTGCCGTAACACAAAAAAACATGGACTAAAATATGAAACAGTATTATTAATTATACTTGAATTTCCATATTAAAAATATCCGATCAACAATAAAACTATATATAGATACTATTATGTTTAAAAATGTTACTCCGCGTCCAGATGATCCAATAATGGCAATAATGAAACAATGTAAGTCTGACCCACGTGCACACAAAATAGATTTGGGGGTTGGTGTTTATAAAGATGATAGC
>JABGVR010000252.1 GCA_018645985.1 Hellea sp.
ATATAGTAGCTAATATTTTAGTGGAAAATAAGCTTTCATCATCAATCGTATTTAGTTTTTCAATTGAAGGCTTATCATAGTCATCATTAATTATAGGTTGGGTTTTATTGATTAGCGTCTGACCAATTTGTATGTTTCTATTATTGATAATGCTATTTATTAAGATCTTTTCCACCTGATCATATTTTATTTGATTAGATAGCTGATTAATTATATCCATACTCTCTTTTAAATTGAGTTTGTCATTATTAACTTCAGTTATTAATTTCTGAATATCAAAATTTTTAGCCTTGAATTGCATTGCATCTATCAACGGATCGATATTGTTAGTAATTTTTGGTGTGTATTCAGAGTAACCCAATAAAAAGTCTACCAGTTCGTAAAATTGCCTATCTTGATATCCCATGTTCTGCAGAAGTTCCACGGCTAGTCCAGCAGCAGCTAACTCACCGCGGTTAATGTTACAAAAAACTCTAATCTTTATCCAATAGGGCAAGCTCCTATTATTTTTTAAATTATCAGATATGTTACAAGCCGACACAATGTCATCGCTTCCTAAAGCATACTCAACTCTAGTTTTGGGTAAATGAACATAATCGACATAACCTGCCATTAAGGTTTTAAGCGCATCTTTATCATGCATTTTCATTACATACCTTAAACGGGCAGTAATATATTTCTTTCTTTCTCCCTCAGGAGGCATTCCACCTGATAATATGGCAGCTCTTATTAGTTTTTCGCTTAACTTACTTGAGGTTTTTGTTGGGATTTTATTAATTAAACTTATGGCTGTGAGTGATGAGGTGCCTTGCCAAAGGTTAGCGTCCATCGTGTCAGTCACAGCGTCTAATACACCAGGATCATAAATCCGAGCTGTTTCTAACTCTAAAACTTCTATATTTTGCGCAAAAGCTAAATTCTGAAAAAAAAGAAATATTAGAGTTAATATATATTTCATATTATTTTTCGTAGCTATCCGGCAATTCGATCACTTTGAAATCTTGCGGTGCATTTTCACTTGATGCACCTGATAGAAGCCACAATGTAAGAACAAACAAGAATAAAATTAAAGTAACACACACAAGTAATAATTTTTTCATAATTTAACCCTTAACGTTATATCTTATATATTAACGTTTAAGTATTGAGCAAACGTTACTTTTTGCCCATATTGAATAACTGATATTTAATGCACTGCCGTATACATCTATAGCAAAGATCTGAAAATAAGGAATAGTTCAATTAGTGAAATCTTTATAAAATACCCAATAGCACTTGTTGGCCTAATGGGTGTTGGTAAAACTACAGCAGGTAAACAGTTGGCTAAAAGTCTCAATAGAGATTTTTATGACTCTGACTACGAAATTGAAAAAGCATCAGGAAGAACAATAACTGGTTACTTCAAAGATTATGGTGAAAAAGAATTTAGAAAAGGGGAGCGGCGGGTCATAGAACGGTTATTGGGTAGTGAGGCAATAGTTTTAGCAACTGGAGGAGGCGCTTATGTACAGAAAGAAACACACAAAATTTTAAACAGAAAAGCATTAACGATATGGCTTAAAGGTGACTTAAGCACTATAATGGACCGCGTTAGCAGAAATTATGATAAAAGACCTCTGCTACAAGTTAATGACCCAGAGGCAAAAATTAAAGAACTTATAAAAACGAGGCACCCGATATATAGCAAAGCGCATATAACAGTTACAATTGATAATGATGAACAATACTCTATTAGTAACAAAATAATAAACGCAATAAAAAAGTATCAGAGCGATAATAAATGACTTTAGTAAATGTAGACCTTGGACCGAGAAGTTATGATATCATAATAAAAGAAGGTCTTCTTTCTGAAGTAGGTAGTTTTGTTTCACAAAAGATATCGAGAGGCAGGATAGCAATAATATCAGATGAAAATGTCTACAAGCTTCACGGCAAGCAGTTAGAGGCTGCTCTTATAGGTTTTGAAAAACATATAATAATCTGCCCTGCTGGTGAGGAGCAAAAAAGCTTTGAAGGTCTCCAAAATATTCTAAATTCTTTATTCGACAAAGGATTTGAAAGAAATGATACTTTAATAGCATTTGGAGGTGGAGTTATTGGAGACCTTGCTGGTTTTGCTGCAAGTATTTACAAACGTGGCTGTAAGTTTATTCAAATTCCTACAACTTTATTATCACAAGTTGACAGTTCTGTCGGAGGAAAAACTGCTATTAATAATAAATATGGTAAAAATTTAGTAGGTTCATTTTATCAGCCTCAACTTGTTTTATCTGATACAAGTATTTTAAAAACATTGCCTCCCAGGGAACTCAAGGCGGGTTATGCAGAAGTAGTAAAATATGCACTTCTTGGAGACTATGAATTTTTTACCTGGCTTGAAAAAAATGGCGAAAAAGTTTTATCTTGTGAGCCAACAGCAATTGCAAAAGCTATAGCAATATCTTGTAAAACTAAGGCTAGAATTGTTGCCGAAGATGAAAAAGAAACAGGTACTCGCGCCCTGCTTAACTTAGGTCATACTTTTGCGCATGCACTAGAAGTTGAGGCTATGCCATCAGGAAATCTATTACACGGAGAGGCAGTTAGTGCAGGAATAGAAATGGCTTTTGAGTTTAGTGCCAAAGAAAATTTATGTAGTGCCGCTGACGTCAAGAGGGTAAAAACTCATTTTCAAGCACTAGGTTTGATATCTAAAAAAGATATTACTCCGCTAATTAAAAATTCAAATAAGTTTTTAGAGCACATGCAGCAAGATAAAAAAAATGTAGGGGGAAACATTACGCTTATATTGGCAAATTCAATAGGCGATGCCTTCATAAAAAGGTCAGTACCCAAAGCTAGTCTGCTAGAATACATTTCCCAAATTTCAGGACAGAAAAATGCTTGAGTTAATCTTGCGTACCGATAACTTGATAATGATTGGTATGGTCGCGGTACTTCTTTACTTATCTAGTTTTTTTTCTGGCTCCGAAACTGCTCTAACCGCAGCCTCAAAAGCTCGTATACATAATCTTGAAAAAAATGGAGATAAAAGAGCAATAATTGTTGCAAAACTTTTGAATTCCAGAGAGCGGTTACTAGGGGGTATATTACTAGGGAATAATCTTGTGAACATTCTAGCTTCAGTTCTAACTACTGCAATTTTTACTAATATTTTAGGCGGCGGTGGATTGGCCTTAATGAGTGCAACGATCGTTATGACACTCTTAATACTAATCTTTGCAGAGGTTCTTCCTAAATCATATGCAATATCTCAACCAGATTCTTTAGCATTAAAAGTGGCTGTTAGAGTTAACTTTATTGTGAGAGTGTTTGCGCCAATGGTTTTAATTATACAAATTATTGTGAATGGTACGTTACGGTTATTTGGGGTGAATTCAAATTCAGGGTCATGGTCAGCAGAAGAGGCAATAAAAGGAGCTGTTGATCTCCACCTTGAGGAGGGCGGCGTTGCAAAGCGCGCAAGAGATCAGATATATGGAGTTTTAGAAATTGGGGAGCTAAGCGTTGAGGAGGTGATGATTCATCGTAAAAACGTTTGCATGATTGATATTAATATTCCCTCCAAAGAAATAATTAAAGAAGTGCTAAACTCAGGCCACTCAAGAGTACCACTTTATGAAAATGGTCAAGATAATATTATTGGAGTTTTACATGTTAAAGATATTCTTAAATCAATCTCTAATGCAGAAGTAGTGCTCTCGGAAATAGATACTAGGAAAATAATGAGAAGCACTTGGTTTGTACCCGAAACCACATCACTCGTTAAACAACTTAAAGCATTTCAACAGAAAAGGGAACATTTTGCGGTCGTAGTCGACGAATATGGGGCTTTAATGGGAATAGTAACACTTGAGGATATTCTTGAGGAAATCGTGGGGGACATACAAGATGAATATGATGAGGAAATCACAGGAATAAACAAGTTAAAAGAGGGCGGTGCTATTCTACGGGGCAATTTAACTGTTAGAGACGTTAATAGGGCTATGGGCTGGGGGCTGCCAGATGAAGAAGCAGTTACAATAGCAGGTCTTGTTATTTACGAGTCACAAACTATCCCTGAAGTAAATCAAACATTTTCATATCATGGTTATAGGTTTGAAGTTATAAAAAAACAACGTAATCAAATAATCTCTCTAAAAGTTAACAAAATATATGAATAGCGTTAAATTATATTGCCTAAGGATAGTTTCTTTTACTTTTGTATTATTGATTAATTCTTGCTCAAATAATGAAACCCCTTCTCCCCAGCCAATACATTTTTTTAATGCTAATATCATCACAATGAATCCTGATAAGCCTCTCGCAAATTCTTTTGTTGTTACCGGTAACAAGATAACTCTAATTGATTCGGGAAATGATAGTTCAGGTTTAAAAAATACGAAAAAAATAGATTTGTCCGGAAAAACAGTTTTACCCGGAATAATAGATAGCCATGTGCACATTCGTGAGCTGGGCATGGACTCTTTGAAGGCTAATTTAGTCGGAGTTTCCAGCGTAAAAGAGATGGTAGAACGCCTAAAAGATAAGTTCCCCAGCCCAGCTACGGGGGATTGGCTAATAGGGCAAGGGTGGGACGAGGGCTCCTTTGCTTCGACTGCTTACCCAGATCGACGTTTATTAGATATAGCGTTTCCTAACAATCCTGTAGCTTTGGAAAGTTTACACGGTTTTGCTGGTTTATATAATGGTTATGCTCTAAAGTTAGCTAATATCGATAGCTCCACTAAAGACCCTGAGGTGGGGAATATAATCCGCCGAATGAATGGGGAGCCAACTGGCGTTATGCTCACATTAGCCCAAAATCTTATTCGGCCTTTTATACCAGAACCAAGTAATGAAAAAATTAAAGATGCAATAATTTCAGGGCTAAACATTATGGCGAATGCTGGTGTAACATCAATACATGAAGCGGGAATGACGCCTAAAGATGTTAAAGCGTTTGTTTCATTAGCGGAGTCAAATTCTCTCCCAATTAGAGTTTACGGAATGCTCGATGGGAATAATGATGAATTAATGAAGCATTGGTTTGCGCGGGGACCCCTTGTTGATAAAAGTGGTTTTTTAGACATACGAAGTATCAAAGTCTTCTATGATGGATCACTTGGATCGAGAACTGCACTTATGGAAGAACCCTACTCTGACCAATTAGGAAAATCTTTAGCAACAGAACGCATTAGTACAAAAAAAATTCTACAGCTTGGACGGAAGGCAGCAGATAAAGGCTTTCAAATGGCTGTCCATGCAATTGGTGACAAAGGAAATAATCAGGTATTAAAATTATATGAGGAAATATTAGATACAAATGGTATTTTTGATCACCGCTGGCGTATTGAGCACGCTCAAGTTCTTTTTCCAAACTTTTATAGCCGCGCAGCAGAACTTAAAGTCTTAGCCTCCATGCAGTCCTCGCATGCCGTAGGAGATAGTAAGTGGGCAGAAGACAGGATAGGATCAGAGAGAATACAGGACGCTTACGCATGGCAAAATATTTTAAAAAGCGGAGTCCGTTTACTATTAAACTCTGACCTACCCGGCGAACCATGGAAGCCTATGGAGACATTATATTTTGCAATAAATAGAAAACCATTAGATAGTACTAAAGAGTCAAAGGGCTGGTATATGAAACAAGCTTTAACTGTGGAGGAAGCACTTAAAGCAATGACAATTGAAAATGCCCATGGCGCATTTCAGGAAAAAAAACTGGGAAGTATTGAGATAAATAAACTTGCTGATTTTATTATTATTGACCAAAATCCTTTGACTGTTGTTTCGGAGGATATTAAAAATATTAAAGTTCTGGAAACATGGGTTTCTGGAATTAAAGTAAGCTCAATTAATTAGAAGCCTTACTTTCGAACTGCTTTGACTTCATAAATTCAGTTTTTAAATCTTTAGAACTTTTTCTAGAACCATCATGCGAATAACCTGGTGCAGCAAATATGTATGCAAGTCTTTGACGGAATTTAATATTAGGCTGAAAACAATCTCTGAAGATATTGTACATTTCTTTAAATGCGACCACCGCCGGGTTATAAGATGCTATCGGAGTAACTACACCATAGTCCACAGGTTCAGATGCATCTTCTTCAGCAAATGTTTTGAAAATCCTGTCCCATATAATCAATATGCCTGCAAAATTACTATCTAAATACCTTGGATTTTTCGCATGGTGCACTCGGTGGTGGCTGGGGGTATTGAAAATAAACTCGAACCATAGGGGCATTTTCTTGATAGACTGAGTATGAACCCAAAACTGATAAACTAAATTTATCGCGCCTATGAATGCGACTAAAAAGGGATGAAAGCCTAGTAAAATTAACGGTGATGATAGGAAGACATACCCGGTGATATGGTTATTCCATGGCTGCCTGAGTGCCGTGCTTAAGTTATATTCTTCTGAACTATGGTGGACGTTATGTGCTGACCAGAACCATCTAACTTTATGAGCAGCCATATGTTTATACCAATAAACAAAATCCTGAAGTACTAAGCAAATTAATACGGTAGTTATACTGAATCCCCAATCAAAAAACCTAAATTGCCATATCCACATAAGGATACCAATACTTATACCTCCCATCAAGATATCAGATATCAACTGCCCAACGCCCATAGTGGACGAAGTGATTGCATCTTTTACAATGTATGTACCGGAAATCTTTTTTCTAGACACAAGGTACCATTCTGCCGCAATCAAAAGCGTGAATATAGGTGCAGCCCAAAAAAGAACTGCGGGAAAATCTGGCATTACATACTCCATCTTCACAAAATTGAATTATTACACTTAAATGTCAATGATACCTATTGTCTTACCCCTAGCATGTTTTGCTTCCATCTGTCATAATGCTGCAAGTTTATTATATCATGAGGGCGTCCATGAGAATTGTTATGATCGGCACAGGATATGTTGGACTTGTATCTGGGGTTTGTTTGGCGGATTTTGGTCATGAAGTAATTTGTGTCGATAATGATGGTGCTAAAATAGAAATGCTAAATTCGGGTGAAGTTCCAATATTTGAACCTAACCTTAAAAGCTTAATTAATAAAAATGTTAATGCTTCGCGGCTGAAGTTTACCACAGATCTTAAGGAGTCAATGCGTGGTGCAAATGTGGTATTTATAGCCGTCGGGACCCCTTCACGCAGAGGGGATGGTCACGCTGACTTATCTTACGTTTATGCCGCAACAAATGAAATTTCTAAGAATATTAGTAAATTCACTGTAATTGCCACTAAATCTACTGTTCCCGTTGGTACAGGAGATGAAATCGAGAAAATTCTATCTAAAAATCATTCAAAAGATAAGTTTTCAGTTGTGTCAAATCCTGAGTTTCTGAGAGAAGGTGCAGCAATAAAAGATTTTAAGCATCCCGATAGAATAATCGTTGGTGCGGAGTGCCCTGACGCTATAGAAATAATGAAAGCAGTTTATAGACCACTTTTTATCAACGAAACTCCAATATTGTTTACAAATCGAAGGACTTCGGAGCTAATAAAGTATGCTTCGAACTCATTCTTGGCAACTAAAATTAGTTTTATTAATGAAATGGCCAATCTATGTGAAAATGTGGGTGCCGATGTACAAGCATTAGCAAGAGGCATGGGGCTTGATAAAAGAATTGCTCCAAAGTTTTTACATGCGGGCCCAGGTTATGGCGGCTCATGTTTTCCAAAGGATACAACAGCGTTAATACGTACTGCTGAAGAGGCAGAAGTATCGCTCCCAATTATCCAATCGGTCATAAAATCGAATGAAGACAGAAAGCACAAAATGGTTCAAAAAATCATTCGTTTTTTTAATGGGGATTTAAACAATAAAACATTAGCTTTTTTAGGCCTCGCGTTCAAACCCAATACAGACGATATGCGAGATGCCGCAAGCTTGACTATTATACCAGAGCTACAAAATTTTGGTGCGTTGATAAAAGTGTATGACCCTGCATCAATGAAAGAAGCTAAAAATTTACTTCAAAATATAGATTATAAGAAAAATTCCTACGATTGTATTGAAGGTGCAGATGCACTTATAATATTGACAGAATGGGACGAATTCAGAGCCCTAGATATGGTGCGTGTAAAGAAATCATTAAGAAGCCCAAATATTATTGACCTACGAAACATCTATAACCCTCAAAGCATGCAGGAGTATGGTTTCAATTATATAAGCGTTGGGCGTTAGAATAATTATAAATAAAAATCTTCAATAAATAAATATTTTATTTATTAAGTTTATAACGGACTAATAATAAAAGGCAGTTACATGTGTGGTATAATCGGAATTGCTGGACATTCATCGGTTACAAATCGATTAATTGAAGGGTTAGTCCAACTCGAGTACAGGGGCTATGATAGCTCTGGAATAGCCGTACTTGATAAAGGCAAACTGAAGCGTGAACGAGCAAAAGGAAAAATCAAGAAACTAATTGATAAGCTCGAGGCCAACCCAATCGATGGAACAGCCGGAATAGCTCACACACGCTGGGCAACACACGGCATTCCTAATGA
>JABGVR010000253.1 GCA_018645985.1 Hellea sp.
CATCTTCAATAGATAAAGATGGTTGGTTGCACACAGGAGATATTGGCTCATTGGATAAACATGGCCAATTGATGTTCCATGGTCGCAGTAAAGATATGCTCAAGGTTGGCGGAGAAAATGTTGCAGCTGCTGAAATTGAAGCCATTTTGAACAGTCATCCTGCTATTGAACTCTCACAAGTTGTTGGAGCACCTGACATTCGTTATGTTGAGGTAGCAGCCGCCTTTATTAAATGCGTAAACGGAAAAAATTTATTACCTGAAGATATCATAAAATACTGCCAAGGCAAATTAGCACGATTTAAAATACCACATCATATACGGTTTGTCGATGATTGGCCGATGTCGACAAGTAAAATCCAAAAGTTTAAAGTTAAAGAAAAAATTTCAATCGAGCTACAAACAGATAACAAAGGAGAATGACATGACAGCATTTATAGCAAAGCTTGTTACAAAACCTGAAAAATCAAAGAAATTTGAAGAACTTCAAATGGAATTAAGAGAATTAACTCATGAAAAAGAACCTGATGCTTACATCTATGAACTTTTTCAATCACAAGACGACAGCAACACATATTTTTGTATAGCATCATTTAAAGATAAACAGGCATTTGATCACCATATGAGCATAGATTTCCATGACCGTATAGTTCCGCCTTTGCTGGACTGCTTAGCTCAAGATATGGAACTAACTATGTGTAGTGCGATAGGTCCAGAAAAGTCCAAAATAAAGAATAACTAATGAGACTAAAAGGCAAAAAAGCTCTCATAATTGGCGCAGCAGGTCAGGGCAATATGGGACAGTCAATAGCACGGCGCTTAGTGAAAGAAGGCGCTAAAGTTTGCGTAGCTGGGCGCAATAAAGCCATATTAAAAGAACTCGCAAAAGAACTTAATGGACATTACGCATTATCAGATATCACAATTAGGAGTGATATCGAAACTATGGTTACTGAAGCCAGAAGTAATCTAGGAAAAATTGATATCGCGATTAATGCTACAGGATGGGGGTTAACCAAAAAATTTCTTAATACAAATGAGGAAGAATTAGATAGAATGACGGCCATACAATTTAAAGGGCCTTATTTTTTTATGCAATCAGTAATCTCAGAGATGATAAAGAATGGAGGCGGCTCTATAATTCAAATTTCCTCTGGAACAGCAGTATTGCCAACAATAAATCATACTGCTTATGCAGGCACTAAAGCTGGAATAGACCATGTGATAAAATCGTTAGCTAACGAATTTGGAGAAAACAACATCCGCATTAATTCTATTTCTCCTGGTTTAACAAAGACGCCTATGACAGAGAATGCTTTTTCAGTGCCAGGCATTGAAGAGGCTTTTTTAAAGTCCTACCCCATGGGAAGACTAGGAACTTCAGAAGATGTATCCGCTATGTGTGTATATTTAGCATCCGATGAATGCTTCATGACTGGACAAAATTTACAAGTAAATGGAGGGTTAACGCTCAGAAGAAATCCAAACCCCAAAGAGATAGCTGAATCAATTGCTAAGTTAAAAAAATTAAAATAACTCTTCAGAGTTCCGAATTGGTCGTTCACCATTCCACTCAGAACATTCTCGTGAAAGATTTGAAAAATAGTTTCTAATAAAAGGAACATCTTCAAGTACCTCAGTCATTGCTCCAATTTCGTTGTGGGTATCTACATAGCCAAAACGCATCGGCCCCATACGACCTGAGCTAGCTATTTCATTACCATTATCTGAATATCTTTTCATTTCTTCATCAAAGTTTTCAGCAAAAATTGCAATATGGTGAAAACCAGAATGACCTTTTTTTACTATATCCCTGTAACTAGAATCACTATCACAGTGTTGCTGGACAAACTCGATTTGCACATCTCCAGCTTGTGTAATAGCAGTAGAAAATTCTACATTCGCACTTTTACCGCGATATGTTTCATCAATTATACTTGGTCTATCAACTATATAAAAAGGCCCTACACCCATAGTTTGGATATATTTATGAGCAGCGAGTTCAAGATCATTAACCACAAAAGCAACTTGAATGATTTTTCTATTCAAACGCGGGGCAATATACATTTAAAGTGACTCTGGACTTTCTAAAGCCTCCCGAAATGACTTAAGCCATTTGGCACCTAAGACTCCGTCAATAGCCCTATGGTCACATGACAATGTTACATTCATTATGTGAGCACTCTCACCGTGAGGAAGCAATGATTCTTCTAATGAACCAACAGCCAAAATGGCTGCCATAGGGGGATTTACAACTGCATCAAAACTTGAAATTCCCATCATGCCAAGGTTTGATAAGCTAAAAGTACCACCTTGGTAATCAGACGGTTGCAATGATTCATTTTTGGCCTTTTGGGCTAATTCTTTCATTTCATTTGATATTTCAGATATTGTCTTATCATCTGCTGAGCGAATTATAGGGGTAATCAAGCCTCTATCAGTAGCTACCGCAACGCTTATATCTGCATGCTTGAACCGGTGTATAGATTCACCCATAAAATTCACATTAACATCTGGCTCAGCCCTCAATGCTACAGCGCATGCTTTCAATATATAATCATTAATGGAACCTTGTTTATTTGCCCTACGGCTTTTAATCAAATTATCCATATTAATTTTACACCGCAAATAAAAATGAGGTATGTCCCTATTTGCTTCTGTAAGTCGCTTAGCAATTGTCTTTCTCATAGACGTAAGCCTTATGATTTCGTGAGGGTTATTTTTATCATCACTATTATCCAAATATAGGCCTTGTGCTTTTGCCGCTTGCTCAACATCTTGCAAAGAAACACGCCCTCTTCGGCCGCTTCCGTCAACAGATGTCAAATCTACTCCAAGACTTTCAGCAAGGTCTTTTGCCATAGGTGAAATCGATAAGTTAGCTGGAATGGTAGCATTATTTGTTGGTGCATTAATGGGAGCAACATCTTCTTTCGAATTAGCAAAGCTAGCATCAATAGCTACGAAACTATTTCTAAACGCTTTAACTTCATCATCGGTGACAGATTTTTCCGCAAAAATAGAAATAAGAGCACCCACTGGATAAGCTTCTCCTTCACCATCAACCCTCCACCTAAGAGTAGAAGAAAATTCAAGTTCGACATCATTTGCTATTTTATCAGTTTCAATAACTACAAAAACATCACCTTCATTTACTTTATCTCCAACATTAGCATGCCACTCGCGTATCACACCCTCTTCCATTTCTATGCCCCATTTAGGCATAGTAAAAGCTTTAATATTATTTGTCATGATATAACCTATTTATAATTCATTACTTTCCGCACAGCTGCAGAAATAGAGTCGGGACTTGGAACATATGCACGTTCTAATTCACGTGCAAAAGGAACAGGAGCATGTGGAGAGGTCACCTGAGCAACAGGCGCCTTAAGAGAAGAAAAGCCATGGCTAGCTATGAAACCAGCTATGTCTGATGCTAGAGAGCATCTCGGTGTAGACTCATCAACAACAACAACTCGACCTGTCTTTTCAATACTGTCAAGGATTGAATCCTCATCCAGTGGGCTAGTAGTTCTAAGGTCTAATAAATCACAGTTTATTCCTTCACCTTTGAGTGTAGCTACACTTTTCTCAGCAAACAAAACCATTCTACCCATTGCAACAATGGTCACATCATTTCCTTCATTCAAAAGTGCTGCCTTTCCAAATGGTAGAATATACTCACCATCAGG
>JABGVR010000044.1 GCA_018645985.1 Hellea sp.
ACTTTGCTTTTAGTCGCTCTCTCCATATTAATTGCAAAGATTATTGCAACAGCATTATCATTAGGTTTTGGATTTTTTGGTGGTGTTTTTTCTCCGGCCCTACTAGTCGGCGCAGCCGCTGGCGCAGTGGTGACTGCCGTTCTGAACTATACAGGACTGCAGTCGTTTCAAGGACCGGAACTTGTAATATGTGGTATGGCTGCGGTCGCAGGAGCAGTGATCGGCGCTCCTTTGTCTATGATAATAATAGTACTAGAACTCACAGGGTCCTATGGTCTAGCTTTAGCATCTACGGTGGGCATAGTCATCACAACAATGACAAGCAGTCAGTTATTTGGGAATTCTATTTTTGATAAGCAATTGTTGAACAGGGGTATTGATATCTCCCAAGGACGCATGGGGGTCCGACTGATGGAAGAGGGATTGTTATCAATAATTTCAGTAAATTCACTGAGTTTCGAGCCAGACACAAAAGTTCACGTTGCCAAAACTCAGATGATCCATCACGAAATCACCGAAGCCTACGTTGTATCCATAGATGGCGAATATGTCGGAAAATTAAATCTACGTTCGTTGGTGTTTCAAGGTCCAGAAGTGTGTATTATGGAGTTTATTGATAAAGAAGCTCTAAGCATAAAGTCTGATGCATCTCTTCAACAAGTAATTGAAGCAGCCGCAAACTTTATTGGCGAGACGATTCCGATAGTAGATAGATCCACCAATAGGTTTGTTGGTACTATAAACGAAGGTGATGTGTTCAAGTTGTATCTCGAGTTGCAAGGACAAACGATCGACCTTGAAAAACCATAACATATTGGTCTGTATAAAAATGCAGACTTCTGGCAATGCTTTGGTATATTATTTGCTCTATAGTTAGATGACCCACAAGCATAAATTAACTCGACGTTTATTTCTATCTTTTAGCGTATTTCCAGCAATTTTGCAGGCAGCACCACTAGTAGACTTTGAGCACGGTCTTGGATTGTTTTCTAGCTCGGGGAGCACTCAAAGCTGGGAAAATTCTTATAAAGTCAATTTATTTAATGATCCTGAACCGGAAATTGACTCATCTGTCCGCCTTGAATTGAACCATTCTGAAAACATATTCGTCAAAGATAACTTTCAATTAAGGTTAATTAATTCGAATACTAGTCATGAAATGATGTTTAATTTTCCATCAAATTACACATTGTCTAGCGGAGAAGTTGCAAGCTTGGATAACTTCCTAAGGGATTGGCGAACGGACGAAGTTAAACGTATTGATACTCTACTATTGACTGATTTTCTTAAAATTTGTTCTTTATGTGCAAAAGAAAACAAGGTCTTAAAAGTAAATGTCCATTCAGGTTTTAGATCAAAAAAAACAAACGCATATCTACGCAAACAAAGTTATAAGGTTGCACAGAACTCCTTGCACATTATAGGGAAAGCTATTGATTTCTCAATTCCAGATATCAGTCCGAGACGGTTAGCTGAAATAGTTAGAGCAAACACGCGCGGCGGCGTAGGACGTTATAAGACCTTCGTACATTTAGACAGCGGACCTGAACGCTCCTGGTCTTAACTCAAAGCCTGGCTATTCATTATAATACGCGGAGCCTTTTGACATCAAATTAATTTACTCTCTTATAAACACCAAAATTTTTATCTTTAGCCTCTCTGAAAACGAGTTACATCAAAATACTGAAAGGCTATAATTAATCAGAGGGTAAAATCTTCTCACATACTTATAAGGAACAATTTTTTAAATATTTCTAAGGACAGTCAACATAACCACTGAGCATGCATTTTTTAGCTAAAGAAATTGCTGTTGAAATTTCTAATTCCGTCATTTCCTGTTCTAATTTTTTTTTATTATCCCGAGCTGTTATATCGCCATTAGAGGCAGCTAAATTGTACCAATGATGAGAGAAAATATCGCTTTGCTTAACTCCAACACCAACTTCGTACATGTTTCCCAAGTTAGCCATCGCCGTCGCACTGCCGCCCTGCGCTTTTTGGCGCCACTCCAATATAGCGGTTGCATAATCGCCCAACATATATGCGGAAAAGGCTTTGTCGAAGCCCTGTGCTAAGGCAACCTGACCACTAAAAAAAACGTTACAAATTAGAACCACTATAATTTTCACAGATGTAACTTCCCCTCCATCTGATTGCCAAATTTTTTATCTTTTCAACGATAACTATGTCCGATGTTTTAGTCCAATTTTTGGGTCAGATAGGTGTTACTCAAACTTGGTTGAAGTCACAGAGCTTTTACACCCCCCAAATATGATGCTTGCACGCCCAAGGCCTTTAAAACCACTGACCTTGCCAAATATAGCTCCCTAAAGGCTCTGTAATTATAAAAAAGTACCAACGTAAATATTCTTGACCGATACTTATTTATTTCTACCACCTGATCACAATTTTGCATGAAACCGAAGGAACTATATTTCGCCTTTTCCAGTGTGCACTAATATAGGTTACATAAATAGAGAAATTCCAAAAATTCCTACTACGACTGGAAATGCAAATATAGCTGTTGTTAGGACTAAGCGCACTAGGTGCCACAATATAAAGCCGCTGTTGTGTGAACTATTGCTCATTTTGTTCTGCTCTCTCTTTGTTTTTCGTAAACAATACTAAAATGCAAAAATAATTCTATAACCAAAAATAAGCGAACGAATTCGCTTATGGGCGATCGCAACAATTAGATTGTGGCTGAAAATTAACTCTAAATATAGACAAATATGTTACACAAAAAGCACAAATTACTCTTCAGAAAGGGACCTAAGTCCCAAAGATCAAGTAAAATTTATAAAATAAAAAAATTGATAATAGTTCCACAATCTTTCTGAATCAGGTGCAGTCTAACAGGCTGTGAAAACTTTATCGCAAGGCCATGAATAATCTTTTTGTTCGAATGAACCATTGCCTTTGAAGTGATATTTTTTGACCAAAAAACTCAAAATCAGTTTCCATACAAAAAATATCAAGTTCTTTATAGAGTTTCGTTCCAACATATCTCGGAGGGACATGGCATAGCCTGAAACAAGCTTTGGAGTACCAAACACAGAAACCATTCTTAATTGTAAGTACGTATGGATTGCATAAGCGCAATTCCAATCAAATATCTGTTGTCGACTTAAACTTAGTGTCGCGTTCACGACGCATAAGGTCACCAAGAGTGATATTATAATAATCAAAACAGTTCCGTCTTTTTATAAGTATTTCCGGGTACAAGACCTTTGTCAGTTTGTAGTATTTAAACATACTTCATGCAAAATTAACCGGCTCTAAATTTAACAAAGCTTCTAACGGCAATGCATTAATCAGATACCCCGGGCAAACGCCTAACAGCTTATCTATTCGTTTCTATTGATACGAAAATATCCAAGGTCACACAGGCAACCGTTCAGCAACGAATTGTTTCAATTGTTACGCTTACTCATAAACTCGAACAAATATCCAATCTTTCCGCACACGAAGGGATTCAAAAGAACAGGTCAGAACAATTATTTTTCAATAGTTCTAGAGTAACCGCTTACCTTATAATTATTAAACTTAAAATTAACCTAACTTGGTATATCTCTTGCTTTACCGACTCCGATATACACTATCCTCAGATTATCATTCAGAGTTAACTGGAAGAGGATTCTATCTAAGCTCGATTTATGAATTAACCGTGACCAAAAAACGAGATGTGAAATGTTAAGGCCAAAATTTAATAAACTCTCACCAATTATAATTTTAATGGCTTTAAGCATGTTGGTCACTCCAGCCCTAAGCGCTAGCCTACCTTGCAACGTAAAACTAGAGTTCGATAGCAATTCTAAGGGGTCCGTAGCAAATTATGTGCTGACCCTTCAGCTTAAAAATACTACCGGGAGAACGATATCTGGAGCCTCCGTTATTTATATGGACTCCGAAGAGAAACAGTTGGGAAATACTCTTTTGAACTGCTCATCTAACTCTTTTGCCCTGGATGAAACCGTAAACCCCGGAAGTTATGGCCACTGTATATCAGTCCTCCAAAAAGTAGATGGCGCCTTCCTTGAAGCATTTGGTAGCCAGAAATGGACTGAAATAGTTAATACTCAACTAGAGGCGTTAAATGCCATAGCAATGTGTGAAGTCTTGGGATTTGCATACTAAAATTGTAAAAATTTTCTGCTTTTATCGCTCAAATAGTATCCAATATCTTTAATTTTTAAACGTATTTCTCAATGAATCCAGTGTGTTTTTTAGTCTGTTCGAAATATTGCAATCTAAATCTATTTTCATTTTCTTGGCCGCTTTATGAATTTCAAAATCGGACGTTACGTCACTGAAATTGGGGTTCATTTGGACTTGAAGGGGATTACCTTCTACAGTCCGAAGATATGCTTTGCTCATGTTAAAAGTAACACTTTTATTAGTCAGCAAATCCATAATAACAAATGACTCATTCATGAGTTCACAGTTTGTTTCCAACTGGATTTCTGCAATTATTGGCACTTCATTTTTCAAGAAAATTAATTTAATTTTATCGCTTAGCCAGTAAGTAATAGCATTTGTTATTATGAGCAACAGACTAATGAGGATTACATTTTTCATTTCAATCTCACTTCAAACTAGCTTCTAGTTGATTACTTGGAAACTATAAATTGTTTCAATCGTGATTGGAATTGCCCCATAATATCTATCTGATTTAGTCCAGAACTTTTTAAGATAATTGAAAGGCCAACCCTTGTTCAGAATCAAAAGAACTTTCAATGATGAACTAGAAACGGCATACGCCAAACAGTTCAAAAGGTATGGGGCAACGCCAGAGGGTAGCTATTGGTTAAGCAAAACTAGGCAAAACCTACGTTTTGAAATCATGATTCAAGAAGTAATCAAACTACATGGTAATTTGGACTTGTATATCGGCGATATCGGGTGTGGTTACGGGGCTCTGGCCGAATATATCGCAAAAATGCACTATTCAAAATGGATGAGATACTGTGGTTACGATATATCAAAACAGTTAATAGATTTTTGTCACGAGACTTACGACTATAGCTGGGCGGAATTCGTGATTAGCTCAAAACCACTAAGTCCTGTCGACATTTGCATGCTCTCTGGAACATTTAACCTAGCTGTGACCAAAAATGCATTGGACTGGGAAAATCATATTTTCAACAACTTAACTAAGTGCTGGATTTACACAAAGAAGACACTAATTTTTAATCTCCAAACTAGCGAAATTTCCCATATTTCCGACGGAAATATTTTTTACGCAAACAAAATAAAGGTATTGAATAGATGTAAAGCACTTTTTGGATCAAGCTTCATAGTCGAACACGAGAAACTGCCTTGTGATACGACCTTCATTATCCCCAAAAATAATATGGGATGAGTGGGCTAACCGATACATTAATCAACCATGTGTAACGCAAATGATACTCTTTTGTAGCCAATCTCTAAAAAACCTATCTAAAATCATAGGAAAGAATAAAATACTAAATATGAAGTCACATTTTTGTACGTTCACCAGTTGGATCATACATCGATTTCAGGGAAGCCTCTGCTTGCACCCGTATTCCGGCAACATCTATCTCGTAGTGCGATGCTAAAATATCACTGGAAGTTTCACCCAAGCAAGGCACGTATCCTAACCCAATTGCGGCACCCAGATGGTGTCCATAATTTCCCGAGGATAAGAAACCTACAATTTCTCCGTCTCGAATTATCGGCTCATTGTGATATAATAATGGCTCAGGATCATTCAGCTTAAATTGAACCATGCGCCTATCTAGCCCCGCCTCTTTTTTGCGCAGTACAGCTTCACGTCCCATGAAATTTGCCTTATCTGTTTTAACGCAAAACCCTAAACCTGCTTCCAACACATGGTCTTCACAAGTTATGTCATGACCAAAGTGACGGAAACCCTTTTCGATGCGACAAGTATCCATCATGTGCATACCACAAAGCTTAGCATTAAAGCTCTGCGCAGCCTCCCAGAGAGTTTCGAAAGCATGACCTGCCATATCAGCTCCAACATAAACTTCCCAACCAAGCTCCCCAACGTAGGTCACTCGATGAACACGCGCTAACCCCATGCCAAGCTCAATATTTTGTGCCGTGCCAAATGGGTTGGTGGCATTGCTAAAATCATTAGGTGACACCACTTCGAGCAGTTTGCGTGCATTAGGACCCATCACTGCTAAAACGCCTTCACCGGCTGTGACGTCTGTGATTACCACGTTGAACAAACTTTTGTGACGCATCATCCACGTTTGATCTGCCAGCTTTGTAGCAGCAGGTGTAACAACCAAATAGGCATTTTCAGACAAACGAGTGACGGTCACATCCGCCTCGATCCCAGCCCGGTCATTGAGAAATTGCGTGTAGACGATCTTGCCCAAGGGTACATCAAATTGACCGCTACCAATGTAGTTCATGAACGCACAGGCATCCTGCCCTTCCACGCGAATTTTGCCGAATGAGGACATATCATAAAGCCCAAGGTTGCTGCGCACCGCCTTGTGTTCGGCTGCCACATTGTCAAAGAAGTTTTGTCGCTTCCAGCTATAGGCATAGCTAGGATCTTGCCCAGGGTTGGCAAACCAATTGGCCCTCTCCCACCCAGCCAATTCGCCAAAGACCGCACCGTTTTCCTTGAGATGGTTATGAAACGGCGTGCGCCGTACACCGCGAGCTGTCTTTTTTTGCAGATAAGGGAAGTGATCGGCATAAAGTAGGCCAAGCGTTTCCTTTGAGCGTTCAAACAAATAATGTTTGTTTCCCTGAAACGGTTGCATCCG